>JANWUV010000003.1 GCA_025057975.1 Chloracidobacterium sp. | reverse complement strand
CGATTTACTACGCCTACAAGCAGCAGGAAATCGAAGCGAATCACGCGCACGCTCCGGCCTCGACCGGTTGGGAGACGTTTCTTGACGCGGTGATGCGCGCCGGTTTCAGCATCACCGGTACGTGGCCGATGCGGACGGAGTTGGGCAATCGGATGGTTGGGCGGGAGACGAACGCCTTGGCTTCGAGTGTGGTCTTGGTGTGTCGGAAGCGTCCGGCGGACGCGCCGACGGCGACGCGGCGCGCGTTCGTCGCCGCGCTCAAGGCGGAACTTCCCACGGCGGTACGGCGCTTGCAAGAAGGGAACATCGCGCCGGTGGATTTGGCGCAGGCGGCGATTGGTCCCGGTATGGCAGTTTATACGCGCTACGCGCAGGTCCTCGACGCCGAGGGCAAGCCGGTCCCGGTGCGCGAGGCGCTGGCGCTCATCAATCAGGTGCTGGACGAAACGCTGACCGAGCAGGAAGGGGACTTTGACGCGGAGACGCGGTGGGCGCTGGCGTGGTTTGAGCAGCACGGTTTTGCGGCTGGGGAGTTTGGCGCGGCCGAGACGCTTTCGAAGGCGAAGAACACGAGCGTGGCGGGACTGGTGGAGGCTGGTTTGCTCGAATCAAAGCGCGGTCAGGTGCGGTTGTTGCGTCCGGCGGAGTTGCCGGCTGAGTGGAAGCCGGAAACGGCGGCGCGCCTGACGCACTGGGCGGTTGCTCACCATTTGATTCGCGTGTTGGAAACCGGCGGCGAGCAGGTGGCGGCGGCGCTGGTCGCCAAGGAGGGAGTGAGGCGGCGACGGCGCGCGAGTTGGCGTATCGGCTGTACACGGTTTGCGAACGGCGGAAGCGGGCGGCCGAGGCGTTGGCGTACAATGCGTTGGTGCAGAGTTTTCCTGAGATTGTCCGGTTGGCGCGGGAAGCTGGCGCGGCAGCGGCGCAGGGGACGCTGTTTGGAGACAAAGAGGCGTAGTCCGCTGCACCGCCTTTCCGCTCCGACACCCTCTCCCGCGCCACGACCGTACCGGCAACGCCGCCTTCGTCTACATCCTCTGCGAGCACAAAAGCACTCCGTGGCCGTGGAAGCCGCTTCAATTGCTGCGCTACGTCACGGCCATCCGGGAGCAAGCCCGGCGGGGCGGCACAACTTGCCTGCACCTTCACGTTCGATGCCCTGAAGAGACGGTACGCCCGCCGACCCTCAATCGTCGGCGCGGCGTCGTCTCGGAAAGCGCGTCAGAAATTCAACCGGAAGCCCGCCTGCACCAAGCGCGGCGGGCCGGGCAAAATCCCGCGCACTCGGTCGGCAATGTAAAGCCGGTCGGTCAGATTCTTCGCCGTGATGAAGAATGTCGTCCGCCACTGCTCGACACGGTAGTTCGCTGTCGCATTCCAAATCGTGTAGGCCGGCAGCGTCCCAAGCTGCCCGTTGGCAAACACCGCCGGGTTGACCGGCGACGTGGGACGCAGGTTGAGATCGTCCCCGAACTGCTCGCCGACGTGGACGGCCTCCATCTGGACATCAAAGCCCCGCGTGTGCGAGTACCCGAACGCCCCGGTGAACATGTGCTTCGGCGTGTAGGGAATCCGGTTGCCCGTCACCAAAACGTTGGTGAACCCGGCCACGCTGCTGAAGCGCCGTCCTTCAAAGCGGGCGTCGCCGACAAAGGTGTAGTTGAAACGCGCAAAGACGTTGTGCGCCGATTTCAACAGCGTCCCGCTGTCCACACGCCCAAAGAGTTCCAATCCTTGATGGAGCGTCCGGCCGCCGTTGGTGAGGGTCGCGCCGACGCCGCCCGCCAAGCTGGCCGGTACGATTTGATTGGAAAAGTTCATACGGAAGTACGAGGCGTCCAAGCGGACACCCTGCACCGGAACACTGCGGATGCCGACCTCCGTGTTCCAGCTTAGTTCCGGGTCAAGGTCAACCACGCCGCCGGTGTTGGAGATGGTGTCTTCCGTGCGTGGCGGCGCAAAACCCCGGTGAATGCCCGCGAAAACCGTCACCCGCTGCTTGATGTTGTAGGACGCGCCAATGCCTGGTACGACCTGCGTCAGCACAGTCTCACCGCGCGCGCCGAGACCGTTGTTGGCCAGCCGATTGGCCCGGACAAATGACACCCGCTCGACGCGCACGCCCGGTGTAATCGTCAAACCACCAATGATGAAGCGGTTCTGGATGTAGCCGGAAAAGGCGTCGTTGCCGCGAAAGTTGTTTTCGACGACCACGCCCGTCCGCGCCGTCGGTGTCGCGCCGTTGACCTGCCGCCGCTCCTGATTTTCCCGATGGTAGCGGAAGCCGAAATCAAGCTCGTTGCGCACGCGGCCAAAGCCGAAGCTTGCGCGCGCCTGCGGCGTCACGCCAAACGTGTAGTAGTTGCGCAGCCGACCTTCGTTGCCGCAGTTCGTGAAGAGGTCAATCATGCCCCGGCAGCCGCCGACGCCGATGCGATTCGGGCGCTGGTTAGAGTTGCTTGACTGCCGCCACCAGTCGCGGTCGAACGTCGTGCCGTACACGCTCGTCGTCAGCAGGAAATTCGGACTGACCACAAAGCTGTGCACCGCCGCCGCGCCGAAGCGCCGGAAATCCGTCGCATCGTTGCGAAATGGGTTCTGGCGTGGGTTGGCTTGATACTCGTCCACACGCAAGCCTGAATAGGTGACGCGCGAGTTTTCATCGTAGTAGTTCGCCTTCACGGTCAGCACATGCCGCGCGCCGAAGGTTGAGACCGACTTGAAGTTGAAGTCGTACAAGCCGCTGCGGGTGTTGTCGCGCGCGCCCTCGCCCTGCTTGCGCATGAAATCGAGCAAAAAGCCGGTGTTGCCCAGTTTCCAGCCGTAGGTGAGAAGACCGTTGAAATAATCGCGGTTGCCGCCGACCAGCAGCAGTGAGCCGCTTGGCGAGTCAGGCGGGTTAGGCGTGATGTAGTTGATGACGCCGCCGACCGTGACTGGGCCATAGAGAATCTGCCCTGATCCCTTGACCACCTCAATCGTCTCGAAACGCTCAATCGGCGGGTGATAATAGGAGGCGTTGTCGCCGTAGGGCGCAAAAGCCAGCGGTATGCCGTCTTCCAGCAAGAGAACCTTTGTGGAGCGCGTTGGATTGAGACCGCGAATGCCGATGTTGGGACGCAGCCCAAAGCCTTCTTCGTCGCGGGCGTGAATGCCAGGCAGCTTGCGCAGCGCTTCGTTGACGTTGAAGACGCGGCTAAGTTGCAGCGTGCGCTCGTCGAGAATGTCTACCGTCCCCGGAATGCGCGTCAGCGACTCGCTTGTGCCGACAATACTGTTGAGACTGACGACGATGTTTTCTGCCAGCGGCGCAACATCCAGCGTCACCGTGACTGTTGTCACCTCGCCGCCGACTTTGACAACTTTTGTCGCCGCTTGGTACTGGTCGGCCGTTACCGTGATTTCGTAGTCACCTGGTGTTGGTTGTTCAAACCGGAACGCGCCATCGGCGTCCGTTTGAACGGTTTGGATGACGCCAACGGTCAACCCCCGCAACCTGACCGTTGCGCCAGTGATGGGTGCGTCCGTTACGGTGGTGACGCGGCCGTTGAGAACAGGTGCGGCAGCGGAGGCCACCGTCTGAGCCGTTGTTGTTGGGGTCATAACGCCACAGAGTAAGCCGCATGCTAGCGCCGACCATAGCAGGGTCGCCGCCCGATATGACCACTGGATGCCGTAACGTATGCCGTGCATGTCGTGCATTCCTTTCTACTCCTGGAAGCCTTGCCGCGCCTGCGCGAAGGAAGTCGTCTTCGCCTTGGGGCGACGTTCTCTAAAGAGCCTGTAAGGGCATTCATATTCAACTTGACATTCATTTTCAATAAACACCCACAGAAAAACGCCGATAGTAACGGCCGGCGTTTTCCAGAAGGAGCTACACCCGCATTAACTCTTCCTCCTTAGCCTTGGCTAAGTCATTGAGTTTCTGGGTGAAGGTGTCGGTGTGCTTCTGGATTTGGTCGAGGGCGGCTTTGTGCTCGTCCTCCGAAATGAGTTTTTCCTTGAGGAGCTTTTTGACCTCTTCATTGGCGTCACGGCGGATATTGCGCAAACCTGCCCGGTGTTCTTCCGCCATATCACGAACAGTGCGCGCCAACTGCTTCCGGCGCTCTTCCGTCAGGGGCGGAATGGGCAGCCGCACCACTTTGCCATCGTTGGACGGCGTAATGCCCAGATCAGACGCCTGAATCGCTCGCTCAATCGCGCCTAGAAGCGAGGTATCCCAGGGCTGTACGGTGATCAGGGCGGCTTCCGGCGCGCTAATGGTGGCGACTTGATTGAGGGGCATGAGCGTACCGTACGATTCAACCTGAATGCCATCCAACAGGCTGACGGATGCTCGCCCAGTGCGCAGCGCACTAAACCGACGACGCGCGTCCTCCAGCGTCATCTCCATACGAGCCACGGTTTCCTTCAAAATCTCTTGTACAGTCATGCGATTTTCCTCGTCGCTAACGAAGGTTTGCTTGTTCGGAAGTCGTTCTTTGGCGTCTTTTACTCCGCCTTTCTATAACGCACAGGCGACCGCCGAGGGCGGCGTTGCGCTCACCAGCGTCCCAATCGGTTCACCAGTCACCACACGGTAGATGTTGCCCTTAGTGAGCAGATCGAAGACGATAATCGGCAAACCGTTGTCCTTGCACAGAGCAATTGCTGAGGCGTCCATAATGTTCAGCCCCTGCTCCAACACCTGCTGGTAAGTAACGTGGGTGTAGCGCCGCGCGCTAGCGTCCTTAGTTGGATCAGCTGTATAGACGCCGTCCACTTTGGTCGCCTTCAGCAGGACATCAGCTTTGATTTCGCAGGCCCGCAGGGCGGCAGCGCTGTCGGTGGTAAAAAACGGGCTGCCAGTCCCACCGGCGAAAATGACGACGCGGCCCTTTTCCAGATGCCGGACGGCACGACGTGGGATGAACGGCTCGGCGACCTGCCGCATCTCGATAGCTGAAATGACCCGCGTAACCAACCCAAGCTGTTCGAGCGCGTTTTGGAGCGCCAAGCTGTTGATGACGGTCGCCAGCATGCCCATGTAGTCGGCGGAAGCCCGATCTATGCCAGCGGCGCTGGCTTCTGCGCCCCGCACAATATTGCCGCCGCCGACTACTAGGGCCAGCTCAATGCCGAGTTGGTGAACATCGCGCACCTGTTCGGCGACTTCCTGTACTGTCGCCGGATCAATCCCAAACTCACGCCGACCTTCAAGAAATTCCCCGCTCAACTTGAGCAGGGCGCGTTTGTAGACCGGCTTTGGGGTCGTGGCGGATGACCCCAATCGTGATGATGGCGAGAGGACATCCATAACTCTTTGAAGGAATCTTCAGGGCAAGCTATAACAACCGCCCACCGATATCCCAGCCGAACTTGTACGTGGTTTAGGCATACAAAAAAAAGCCCCACAACCGTGGGGCGTGCGCGTCATTGCTTGGCTGCCAAGGCCGCCACTTCACCGGCGAAGTCGTCGGTTTTTTTCTCAAGCCCCTCGCCCATTTTGAAGCGGACAAACCGCCGGATGCGAATGTTTTCACCCGTTTTGGCGATCAGTTGTTTGAGTAACTCGCCGATGGTCATGCTCTGATCCTTGACAAAGGGCTGTTCTAGGAGACACACCTCGGCGCGGAACTTTCCAAGGCGGCTTTCAATAATGTTCTCAATAATGTGAGCCGGTTTGCCGGCGGTTTTTGGATCGGCCGCCACTTGCGCCCGCACAATTTCGCGCTCCTTCTCAAGGATCTCGGCCGGAATCTCATCGGCCGAAACATACTCGGCGTTCAGGGCGCAGATTTGCAGCGCCACATCCCGCACGAACTCTTTGAAGTCGTCGCTGCGCGCAACGAAATCAGTCTCGCAGTTGACCTCGACAAGGACGCCGATTCGTCCGCCGGTGTGAATGTAGGCGTCAACCAACCCTTCCGCCGCTACCCGTGACTCTTTTTTACCGGCGATGTGCCGATTCCGCTCACGCAGAATCAAGATGGCCTTTTCTTCGTTCCCGTGCGCTTCTTCGAGGGCCTTTTTGCACTCCATCATGCCAGCGCCGGTCTTTTCCCGAAGCGCCTTTACCGCCGCCGCACTGATCTCCGCCATGCCAGCTTCCCTTTCACAAAAGTGTGTTGTGGTGTGAGCCTCTATCTCTAGGTATCTCTAGGCCGGTACGGCTTCCGCCGCCGTCGCCACCGCCGATGTCGGATGGCTCGTTCCCGCTGCTCCACCGCTTTCAAGTTTATCACCGTCGGCTTTTTCAATCCCCATCGAACGTCCTTCAATCACGGCGTCAGCGATCTTGGCGCTGATGAGGCGCACCGACCGCAGGGCATCGTCGTTGCCCGGAATCACGTAGTCAACCCCCAGCGGGGAGCAGTTCGTATCTACCAAAGCCACCACCGGAATGCGCAGGCGGTTCGCCTCGGCAATAGCGATTTCTTCCTTCTTAGTGTCAATGACGAACAGTGCATTCGGCAAACGGCTCATTGCCCGAATGCCTGAGAAGTTCCGCTGGAGTTTGGCGTACTCCTTCTCGATACGGAGAATCTCCTTCTTGGTCAGGGATTGGTACCGACCATCCGTACGCATGGCTTCCAAGTCGCGCATCCGCTTCATGGAACGCTGGATGGTTTGAAAGTTGGTGAGCAAACCGCCAAGCCAGCGTTGGTTGACATAGGGCATCCCACACCGAGTGGCTTCCTCTGCAATTGAGTCTTGAGCCTGCCGCTTCGTCCCAACAAAAAGCACCGTCCCACCTTCGGCGGCGGTCTGCGCAATAAAACGCACGGCTTCGCGGAGCAGCCGTTGCGTTTTCTGGAGGTCAATAATGTATATGCCGTTTCGCTCACCGAAGATGTATTCCTTCATCTTCGGGTTCCATCGCCGCACCTGATGCCCGAAATGCACACCGGCTTCGAGCAATTCCTTCATTGTGACCGTAACTGCCACGCACAACCCCTTTCTTTACAAACAACAGGCCCTGTAGCCCGTCGAGTGGATGGTTCATGTACTCGCTGCACGCACGCCGTCGCCGACACGCCCTCGACGCCGGAACACACCCGACGCACAGCAATGGAATCCAGTCCGACATTGGCGGCTGCAGCCGCTGCCGGACGCTGACGTTACCGTTTGGAGAACTGGAAGCGCTTGCGCGCCCCCTTCTGCCCGTACTTCTTGCGTTCCTTCATGCGCGGATCGCGCGTCAGGAAACCGGCTTTTTTGAGTCGCCGCCGCAGTTCAATGTTGAACTGGAGCAGCGCCCGGGCAATGCCATGCCGGATGGCTCCGGCCTGGCCCGACAAACCGCCGCCCGACACACTGACCAGAACATCGAACTTACCCAGTGTTTCAGTCACTTGCAGCGGTTGACGAATGATCATCCGCAGCGTTTCGCTTGGAAAGTAGCCCTCAAAAGTCCGCTTGTTGACCGTAATGTTGCCGTCACCTGGACGCAGATAAACACGCGCCGTCGCCGTCTTACGGCGACCTGTCCCATAGTACTGAATCAGCATGCCCGCGCTTGACCTACCTCAACCTCGGCTTCAATTCACATTCGTCAAACTGCGCCTACCTCTCACAGCTCCAGCGTCCTCAACGGGCGGCGACCAACGGAGCGCGCAGCGTATCCAGCGCCAACGGTTCCGGTCGTTGCGCCTGATGCGGATGGTTTGGGCCTGCGTAAATGCGGAGCTTCTTAGCCATCCGCCGCCCAAGCTTTGTCTTGGGCAGCATGCCGATGATGGCATGCTGCAGAATGCGCGTCGGGAACTTTGCTAACAGGTCTTTCGCCTTGATTTCACGCAGCCCACCTGGATAGCCAGTGTGTCGCCGGTAAATTTTTTGATTCCACTTGTCGCCGCGAAACACCACCTTCTCGGCGTTGATGATGATGACGCCGTCACCCATATCCATAAAAGTTGTGTACCGAGGGTGATGCTTCCCCATTAGGATAGGGGCGACTTGCGACGCCAAACGTCCGACCGTCAAACCCGTTGCGTCCACCAAAAACCACTTGCGCGCCGGTTCTGGCAGCGGCCCCTTCGGCACAAAGGTCTGCCCTGTGTAGGGCTTACGTGGGTGGGGGCGAACCTTCAGTGGCCGTTCCGCCGCCGGAGAGAGCTCCGCCGGCGGCGCAGACGCGGTTGATTCGGTTGCTTCAGTGGTTTCAGGGGTCGGTTCGCTCATAGCAGCTTTTGGTCTTGCTCCTCACAACGCATCAAGTCTTGCCGTCCGGGCCAGCGCTGGGGCCGGAAAAGCCAAAGCACGCCTTGGACGCCCGCCGACTGGAAGCAAAGCGAACGGCTAGACTACGCAACCAAACGTCGCCCTGTCAAGGGTGGAGCTTTGGCGTTGTCGGTTTGGGTTCGGAAACGTCGGCGGCCGTGCGTACGCGCTGCGCCAGAAGCGAAGCGCTGACGCCCGCCGTGAGCAACCCCAGCACAACCCCAAGGCTGACCAGCGGCGGTAAATGAAACCAGTCGAAAGCCAGCGCCAGCATTTTGACGCCGATAAACGCGAGAATGACAAACACCGCCTTGTCGAGATGAATAAGCAGGCGTTTGGCCGCCGCCACAAGAAAGTACATTGAGCGCAAGCCAAGCACCGCGAAGATGTTGCTTGTGTAGACCAAGAACGGGTCCTGTGTAACTGCAAAGATGGCCGGCACGCTGTCAAAGGCGAACATAATGTCTGACGCTTCAATCACCAGCAGGCAGAGGAACGCCGGCGTCAAAGCATGCCGGTGTATGCCCCCATTATCCGTCACCTTGGTCAAGAAGCGTCCACGATCCAATTGCGTTGCAATGCGGTGGGGGAAAAAGCGCCGGAGAAAGCGCACCGCCCAGTGATTGGTGTAGTCGGTTTCTTCCTCCGCCTTCCGGTCGCCAGCGCGCAGGAGCGCGTAAACTGACCAGAGGATAACCAAACCGAAGCCGAAAAAGACCACGCGCTGAAGTTCGATGCGGAGACCGAACACCGTCACAGCCCCGATTGCCCCTGCGCCAAACAGCAGGCCAACGCCTAACCCAATGAAGAGGGCGCGAAAGACCAACGCGCCGATGATGCCCCAGTAGAGAATTCGGTGGTGCAGGCGCTCCGGAATGGCGAAGGCGGCGAAAATCGCCATAAAAACGAACAGGTTGTCCACCGCCAAGGACTTTTCGAGCGCATAGGCGGTGACAAACAGCGCCGCGTCATTCAGCCCGCGGACGACAGCCACATACCCGGCGAACGCCAGCGACACCGCAACCCAGATGACCGACCACACAGCCGCCTTGGTCATTGAAACTGGCCGGTCGGCTTTACCGGAGACTAAGTCAACCCAAAGAAAGCCAACAACCAGGCTAATGAAAACGAGAAAGTGGATGGGGTGCGTTGTCGCGGAGAACGCCGGGTAAAGTGGCATGGACAGGCTTCCGCTTCAGCCTCTATTCGTTCTCTTTACGCGGCTGGTCGCGCAGACCGATGATGGCGTTTTTGGAAAACTCAATCTTGACCGACGGCGCGACAAGCAGATGCAGCGTGTTTTCCTTCTGATTAATGCCGGCCACCGTACCGTAAATGCCACCTTCCGTCACCACACGGTCGCCGTTTTTGAGGTTGTTGCGCATGTTTTCAAGTTCTTTCTGGCGTTTGCGCTGGGGCGCAATAACCAGAAAGTAAAAGATGGCCACCATCACCACGATCGGAACAAGCTGGATGAGAAGACTTCCTCCGCCACCCTGCGCCAAGACGATGTTCATGGTGCCTCAGACTCCTCAAGTGAAAGCTGACGGCGACGAAATTCGGCGACAAAGCGCCCGAATTCGCCCTGTTCCAGAGCGTGCCGAATCCGCCGCATTAGGTCAAGATAGTGATGTACGTTGTGGTAGGTGGCCAAGATAGACGCGAGAATTTCTCCCGCACGCATCAAATGCGCCAGATAAGCGCGCGAGTACCGCCGACAGACAAAACACGAACAGGCGGCGTCCAGCGGGCGGTCGTCGCGGATGTAGCGCGCATTGCGCAGGTTGAGCCTGCCTTCGGACGTAAACACCGTCCCATTACGTGCATGGCGCGTTGGCATCACGCAATCGAACATATCCACGCCGCGCGCTACAGATTCGACTAAATCCGCCGGCGTGCCGACACCCATTAGGTAGCGCGGCTTGTCGGCCGGCAGGCGCGGCGCGATGAAGGCCGTTGTGTCGTACATGTGTTGTTTTTCCTCGCCAACGCTCAAGCCGCCGATGGCGTAGCCGTCAAAGCCGATAGCCAGCAACCCTTCCAGCGAGCGGGCGCGCAGGTCATGGTGAATGCCACCTTGGACAATGCCGAACAGTGACTGTCGTTCGCGGTCGGCGTGGGCGTCGAAATATGTCCGACAGCGCCGCGCCCAGCGTTCGGTCAGTTCCAGCGACGCGCGTACCTGTTCGTAGCTCGCCGGATAAGGCGGACACTCATCAAACGCCATCACAATGTCCGAGCCGAGCGCGATCTGCACTTCCATAGACACTTCCGGCGACAGAAAAAGTTGTGCGCCGTCCAAGTGCGAGCGAAAAGCGACGCCTTCTTCGCTGATGGTGCGCAGTTTGCCTAGCGAAAAGACCTGATAGCCACCGCTGTCAGTGAGAATGGAACGCGACCAACCCATGAAGCGGTGTAGGCCGCCCAGTTCCTGAATGACGCCGTGGCCAGGACGTAAAAACAAGTGGTAGGTGTTGGCGAGAATGATGCGCGCATCCAGCGCCTCCAGCATTTCCTGCGTCAGCGCCTTGACCGTCGCCGCTGTGCCGACCGGCATGAACACGGGGGTTTCGATGACGCTGCGCGTTGTGGTCAGGCGTCCACGCCGGGCCTCGGTAGCGGCGTCGCGCGCCAAAACTTCAAAGCGCAGGCTCATCGCGCTTTCATGATGTTGCCTGCAATACGGGCGGCGATCTCTCGTGGAACGAAGCGTGTCGCCTGCGATAGCAGGGCGTTGGTGAAACCGGACACAACCGAACTGCTGCGCCGCCGGATGCCGGCGAAAGCCGCTTCGACGACTGCTTCGGGCGTCTGGGCGCGGCGGAGCATGTCGCGCGCCGTGCCTTCCGCCACTTGCGCCGTATCAAAGAACTCCGTCGCCGTCGCGCCGGGACAGAGCGCCATGACCAAAACGCCCTGTTCACGACATTCCTCGTGCAGCGCCTCGGAAAAACTCAACACGTAGGCTTTTGTCGCGGCGTAGGCGCCAAGGTAGGGTACGGCTTGGAACGCGGCCGTCGAAGCAACGTTGACGACCACGCCTTGCCGCCGCGCCAGCATGCCGGGCAAGTAGCGGTGGGTCAACTCGGTCAGCGTCACGATGTTGAGTTGCAGCATTTCGAGGTTGCGTTTGAGGTCGGTTTCAACAAATCGCCCGCCGATGCCGAAGCCGGCGTTGTTGATGAGGCCGTCCACCTGTACGCCCAGCCGTTCGGTTTCCTCAAAGACTTCGCCTGCCGCTTGGGGTAGGCTGAGGTCTTTTACCAGCACATCCACCGTAACGGCGTGCTGTTTGGCAAGCTCGGCGGCAAGGCGGCGGAGCTTGTTCTCGCGGCGCGCAACCAATATGAGGTTGGCTTTTTCTTGGGCGAAGCGGCGCGCAAACGCCTCGCCGATACCGACTGATGCTCCGGTGATGAGTACGGTTTTCCCAGTCCAGTTTTCCATGCGGTGTGTGCCCCACCTTGTTCCGAACGCTGTCACCTCAAACGCTTTGGCGATATGCCTGTGTCCTGCGCCATTGTCAAAGGCAACCGCCCGTGACGCGCCGGTCGTTTTACCGTGAGCTTCTCGAAGGGGGCGGCGTCAAACGCTTGGAGTGGAGTGGCGTTTTGCCACTATGTGGTGGCGCAGCGTTTCGCGCCGGATGGCTTCCGAGCCTGTCTGATGCGTTCTTGTTTGATGAGAAACCGCTATGCCTAAGCATGGCGCATGGCAACGTCGCGCAAGAAAGCGTCAAACCGCCGCACTTCTTTGCGAGCTTTCACCATCTTCGTAAAGCGCCCCCAGTCGCCAATCCCTGTCTGGCTGCTTTATGCAATAACGGTGCGAAAGTAGGCGATTGTTTTTTCAAGCCCCTCATCCAGCGAGACCTTAGGCGACCAGCCCAACCGTTCACCCGCCAGCGCGATGTCGGGACGCCGCCGCTGTGGGTCGTTTTCCGGCAAGGGACGATGTTCAATCGGTGATGAAGAACCGGTCATCGCCAGCACCTTCCGGGCCAATTCCACTACTGTAAATTCACTTGGATTACCTAGGTTGACCGGCCCGGTGAAGTCCTCTACTGCCATCAAGCGCACCAATCCCTCCACCAGATCGTCCACATAGCAAAACGAACGGGTCTGTGAGCCGTCGCCATACACAGTCAATGGTTTTTCCCGCAGCGCTTGGCAAATGAAGTTGCTGACGACACGCCCATCATTTTCCAGCATATTTGGGCCGTACGTGTTAAAGATGCGCGCAATCCGCACATCCACGCGATGCTGCCGGTGGTAATCCATTGTTAGCGTCTCTGCAACACGCTTGCCTTCGTCATAGCAACTACGCGGGCCGATGGGATTGACGTTGCCCCAGTAGTCTTCACGCTGGGGATGCACCAGCGGATCGCCGTAAACTTCCGAAGTCGAAGCCAGCAGAAAACGCGCGCCGACACGCTTAGCCAGACCCAGCATGTTGAGCGTCCCAAGGACGCTTGTCTTGACCGTCTGAATTGCGTTGGCTTGGTAGTGAACCGGCGAGGCGGGACAGGCCAGATGGTAAATCTGCGTCACTTCCAACCGGATGGGTTCAATGACATCGTGGCGCACCAACTCAAAGCGCGGATGATCAAGCAGCGGCCGGACGTTTGCGCGCCGGCCTGTGTAGAAGTTGTCAAGGCAAATCACTTCGTGGCCCTCAGACAGCAGCCGCCGACAAAGGTGCGTGCCGATGAAACCGGCTCCGCCGGTGACAAGAATGCGGTTGGTCATATGTCATGGCAATGGCTCTGCGGTTTGGCGCGGGGTCTGCCTTATGCGTCCAGCTCAAGAGGCATGTCCTTGCTAACGTCGGAAATGTATGTCAACGCCTTGGCGTCGTCTTGGCGGGCGACAATCTGCATGGTTTCCAACAGCTTGTTGAGAATCGAAAGCGTGGTGTAGTGCGAAGCCGGCACTTCGTCGAGCAAGTCGCGCACCGTCGGCGTCCCGGCGTGAAGGCGATACCAGATGTCGTAGGCCGTCGGCAGCAAGGCGTCATCGTCCCACTGCAGGTCGTCGCCCAACGGACGATACTGCGTGGTGGCCGGCATCCGACGCCGCAGTTGATGAACTTCATCCTGCATGCGAACGGCTTCCATCAGCATTGTCATACCGGGCAGAAGAATGTCACAGCTTGCACCCTCTGACACTTCGTGCGCACCACCCTTGAACTCAAACGTGCCTTCTGTCGGCGGCGGCTGGAAGAGTTGGAAAAACGCCTCCCCGCCCGTTAGATGGCCCATTGTCGCGCGACACAAATGCCCGTTGTCGAAGAAGATTTCCGCAATGGTGACGCCGAGCGGGTCGTCTACACGGAGCATCCCCGTCATACCGGAGCTGATGATGGTTTGAATCAC
Source organism: Chloracidobacterium sp. (assembly GCA_025057975.1). Lineage (NCBI taxonomy): Bacteria > Pseudomonadati > Acidobacteriota > Blastocatellia > Chloracidobacteriales > Chloracidobacteriaceae > Chloracidobacterium > Chloracidobacterium sp. The sequence goes on along the minus strand of JANWUV010000003.1, from coordinate 262,067 downwards.
CGTCGGCAGGTCGAAGAACTTGAGGTTGCCGCTTAGCTGGCGCTGACGTTCTTTGCGCATATTGCGAACGGTGGATTCCAGCCGTTGCGCAAAGGTGAAACACAACCGCAGCGCTAGATCAGGAAAGCCGGCCACAACGCTGTGGAAGTTGTCGCGCGAGATGCGAAAGATCTCACCGCCGCCGGGCATCCGTGCCGCCGAAGCGCGCGCTGACTTGGTGAACATGGCGACTTCACCGATGACGTCGCCCGCCGCAACATACGCCACCGGCGTCAGTTCCCGTGCACCGTCCGCTGCCGGCCGCCGAATTTCCACTACCCCCGACTTGATGACGTAGAGATGCTCCGCTGGGTCGCCAATGTGAAAAATGTCGTCACCAGGCTCAAGGACAAGGGTTTGGCCGCGCAGAAAAAGCGCCTGCAATGTTAGGTCAGACAGGGTTGAAAACAGCTCGCACTCGCGCAAAAACGAGTACTCTGTTGGTGTTGAGCGCGATTCCGGTGCAGCCATAGGAAGCGAACCCAGTGGTTGGGAAACGTTTGCCGTGCACCCTATTGTGCACGATGCCGCCCACATCCGGTAGGGAAAGCGCGCGCCGCTGCATCCCTACCCTGTTCGCCGTAATTCCTGCTTAACCGCTTCTGTGACGCCAGTCGCCGACAGGCGCGGCAGGTAGATGTACCGCGCCCCGAACAACTCCGCCAGTTGCTTAGCCTCCCCGCGTGAAACAAAGCGGTTTTGTGTATCAAACACCACCATGCGGATGTTTGCGGCGGCGTACAGACGGGCTAAATCTTCCGTTTCGCGGCGAATGTGATCGGCTTGGGAGAGGTTGGCGGCGTCAGGTTCAGGCGGGCGGGCAGGGACATTCCCGCGTCCGTCGCCGATGACAACCACCAATGCTTCGGCGTAAGTTCCAGTGCGACGAACTTCCTCGATGAGCGCATGCGCCCGCCGGAGCGCATCGTTGAGCGGCGTCGCTCCGCCGGTCGGCAACGTCTCAAGCTGACGCTTGGCGGCCTCAACGCTTTGGGTGGGCGCCAGCAACACACGGCTTTCCTCCCCGTAGCAGCCAATGAGCGCCACTTTGTCGCGGTTGACGTAGGACTGACGCAACAACTCCACCACTGCTCCTTTCGCTTGTCCCATCCGATTGGCGGCCATGCTGCCTGACGCATCCACGATGAAGACAATCAGCGCCCCAGTGCGCCGGCGCAGCCGTTTGAGCCGAACATCATCTTTGGTGAGCAGTACCCGCGCGGCGGCCTGGGGTTGGCCAGCGGCCAGAGCTTTCTGGCGACGGGCCGGTTGGTGCGGCGCGGCTTGGCGGAGGGTCGCCTCAATGGCGACTCTACCCCGCGACGGCTCGCCGGGGACGGAACGAACGTAGCGTCCCGACTGGAAGTTATCGCGTTCGGAGCGTTTGCCGTAGCGACCTAGCCGAACCTTTTTGGCGAAAAGATTGAAGTCAGCCTCAATGATTGCCTCTTCAACGTCGAAGACCAGCGCCAAGTCTTCCAGACTCTCCGGCGGCGCAGGCGGTTCGGTTTCATCGTCCGCAGCGTCCGGAGGCGGTGGGGTAGGAGGCGGCGGGGGTTCGGTTTCGTCTTCTGGACGCTGGGTGGCGCGCGGCAGCAACACGAAGAACTCGGCCGTCCGGCAATCGTCCTCGTTGACGACGGTTCGCCCTTCAAGCGCGGCGTTGGCTTTGACGGCCAGCGTAGCGAAGTACTCCGCCCGCTGCCCGACCGTGCCCAAGGCGGCGGCGCGTTCGCACAGCCACCGAAGCGTCGTGTCCGGCAGCGTCACATGCGTTAGGCATGCGCGCGCTTCGGTCAGCAGCGCCCTGAGCGTCGCCGTTTCGTCGGCGTAGAGCGCGTGCAAAGCTTCCGCGTCGCGTTCAAAGGCGGCGACCGTCTCAATGACTTTTTGCCGGGTTTCCAAATCCGGGCGGCGCGGCGCGGCGACGATCAACCCCAAACGGTCAAGCACATGCCAGCGCACGCCGCCGTCTTCGGGATTGAACGCCGCGATGAGGGCGAAGTCAGCCGGTGACGTAACGGAAATCCCTTCACGCTCAACCTGTAGCCGGCCGGTGTCGAGACAGGTCAGGAGCGCATTTTCCACGTGCGTCGGCAGGAGGTTGAGGTTGTCGGCGAAGACATAGCCGCCGTTGGCTTGCGCAAGAACGCCTGGCGCAAACCGGCGCTTGCCGCCGGACAGGGTGGCTTCCAGATCGAGACCGCCGAAGAGACGGTCCTCGCTGATGTTGCTCGGTAGAACGACAAAGGGCGGGCGTCCGGCTGGGCTGTCCGGTACGATATCGGCGAAGGCACGGACAAGAACGGACTTGGCGCTCCCAGTCGGCGCGGCAAACGCGACGCCGCGCAGCCGTGGCTCAATAGCCAACAGCAGGAGCGCCCGCTTAATTGGCGCATGCCCGACGACGGCGACAAACGGGAGCGCGACAAGTCGCCGACCAGCGTCAAGCGAAGTCAAAACAGCGGTTTGGGTAGTCATTGACATCAGATGGGCGAGGAAACCGACATACAACTTGCGCAGAAAGAACGTGAGCATTGATTGGAAACACCGCCGCCCGGCGAAACAGACCAGACGGCGGCTCAGCGCTAATCTGCTTCAGCTTACATTGCAGTTGGAAGGCTCGGCGCACGAAGCTTCCAGCCAGCGTCATTGGCAGTCGCCTACTAGAGTCGGCGCGCGCCGACATCGCCAAAACGCTCCCGGAATACCACCCGCAACGCTTGTCGCCAGCGTTCGTTGACGCCAACTAGCGTGAGAGGGATGTCCGCCCGCAGTCGCCGGGCGACGGCGCGCGTCACCGGATGAAAGCGCAGCGTCGGCGCGACAAGGTAGAGTTGCGGCGGAGCGGAGGCGTCCAACTCCGCTCCGGTGAAGTAGCCACGCCGAACAAAATCGCCCTGCCGCCAGTGATGCAGCGCGTGCAGCCAATACGTCAACCCCTGCCAGATCACATCGGCGTCCGCGTCGGCTTTGAGTTCGAGCACCGCTAACCGCCCCGTCCGGGTCAACGTCAGCATATCGGCCACGCCCACCGTGTGCCGTCCGAAGTGCGGACACTGCCCTTGGACGTAGGCTGGGTCAAGAGCGTCGTCAATCACATTTACCTGCCGCCGAACCACCGCTTCCAACCAGCGTTCGGGATAGGCGCGATACAGCGGATGCGTAGCATCGCGCGCCATCGGCGTCCGATGGCGACGCAAGGCGGCTATGAGCGCCTGAAAGTCGGCGCGGGTGCTTTCCGTGAGCGGCCGGCTCGACTCGCCGAGCGTCGTTAGACCAAAGCGCAGCGGTAGGCGCGTCGCCCGGTCGGCGGCCGATGGACGACACCACCGCGCACATTCCAACCCGTACCAGCGCACGGCAAACGTCTCTGAACCCACCGACGCAACTTCACAGTGCGCGTCCAAGTCGGCCCCAAACCATTCGCGCAGCTGGTCAAGCTCGTCTGGCGTCGGCAGCCGGCGTACCCAGCGCCGGACAGGTTGCATTACCAGCGGCGTTTGATAGCCGACGGCGACGGGACGAATCGCCGACCAATCTGCGCCCGCTTCGTAGAGCTCAAGCCACGGCGCATCCAGCGGGAACAAGCAGGGCGACAGCCGCTTTGCGCCGTTCGGCGGCAGAACCAGCCGAATACAGGCTGTCGGGTGGCGCCCGTCGGCGGCCGACAAAGCGCGTCCAAGCAAGCGACGAAGCGCAACCTCGTCGGCGTCGGGCGTTGTGAAAACCAACCAACTTGTCCCGGCGTGGACGGCCCGCCAGCCCACTACGGCGTCGTCCTCGCGCTGACGAGGAAGCGCAATCAGGCGCGTCCGGGGTGGAAGTTGACTCATCAACCAGTTTCGGACGCGCCGCCGCCACTGCGCCAACGTCGGCGTTGTCGGCGGCGGCGGGACATCACCCGCCGTGATGATGAGCCGCCCGCGTTCCGCGCCGGCGCGTCGTGAAACATCGAGACGTATGCCGTCGTCGCCGACATCGTACCGCTCGACGCGCCAGCAAGCCGACCGGTCGCCGTTCCAGTACGTCACCGTCAGCTTCCCATATGCGACGGCGAAAGCGACTTGGTAGCAGCCGCCGTCGGTGGTCGTCGGCGTCACGGATTGGATGTGCAGAGCTTTGTCGGCCGGGCCAAACGCAGCCAGCCGTGCGGTCAACGTATGCAGATCGGCGGCAAGGTCGGAAACAACCGGCATTTAGTCGTGTGCATTTTAGGCGAAAGACGGCGCGTGACGCTCCACCGAAACGCAAGCTTTTTACCGGCAGGCGTCTCACACGCGCCAAACGAGCGCCCACCCACTGAGGCACATTAGCGCACCATTGGGCGCAGTTGTTCAATGCGCTGACTGATTTCAGCCGGCGACATGTGCCGGAACGCTTCCGGCAACATGTCGCGCGAAGTCGCCTCGCGGACGGCCACCAACGTCTGGTACTCAATGGCGACTTCATCGCGTGCAGGTGTAAATTCCTGCGCTACCAGTCGCACATCATCAGATGTGACTTCCTTCCGTCCAGCCTGACGAGCAACTCGCCGACAGCGAATCAGCATGGATTCAATATCGGCGCCAGAAAGCTTCATCTCGCTCCGCGTAATGGGTGACCAGTCGGTGACTTGATGGGCGATACGGTTTTTCTTGATCATTGCCTCAATGATTGCCAGACGATCAGCTTCAGATTCCGGATAGAACAATGAGATATGTTCCTCACACCGACCTTGACGTTTCAGGTCAATCGGGAGTAAGTCTGGACGCGAAGTCATCAAAATCCAAAGGATACGTCCACGGTTTTCCGTATCGCCCATCGCCGAAGCGATTTTTGAGAAAATGCGTTTATCCACACCACTGTCACCGCCGGCATCCCGATGGCCAAGCGTGGCATCAGCTTCATCAATCAAAACGACAATTGGCGCTAAGGTCTGAATCAGGTTGAGAATCTTCTCCAGATTAGCTTCGGATGACCCGACCCATTTGTCCCGGAAGTTCTTGAACTCAACAACATTCAAGCCGCAATCCTTAGCGAACGCCTCAGCTAGAAATGTCTTGCCGGTGCCGACCGGGCCGGAAATCAGAATGCCCATCGGCGCTTCGTCAGTTTCGCCGTTGCGAATAACTTCAGCAATATTGCGCAGGTAGGCTTTGGCTTTCTCAAAACCACCAACGTGGTCAAGACCATATTTAGGCGTAACAAATTCGATCAGCCCGACACATTCCGATTCGATGATAGATTTTTTCTTAGCACGCACTAGATCAATTGTTAGACCTTCGTTATTGAGCGTTGCACCCTTAAGAATAGACGAGATGTGAACGCGGTTGAGTCCTGACGTTAGATGCGCCAGTTGTTCATCGGTGATCTGCATTTTGAGGCCGAGTACACTATTACCTAGCTCGGCTTTCATCCTTTCAAGTTCTTCATTGAACTTCTTGGTTTCTTCATTGAGACGATCTACGCCCTCTTCGCGGAGAATGCGTTCGGCTTTAGCTTTGAAGTCCGCTTTGAATTTTTCTATTTCCTTTTCAGAACGGCCATTCCGCCGCTTGGCGATTTCAGCCAGTTCGTAGCGGATATAGTCAAGCCGCTCAGCGTAGTCGGGGTAGGGGACGCGAATCAGCGTAATGCGTGAGTTTTCGCGCAGCCGCTGGGCGACATCCGATAGGTTCTCTGTTAGGAAAATCACAATATTGTCCGAGTTCAAGAGACGCGAGCTGGTGAGCCAACGTTGCAGCGTGACAAGCAGGTTGCGTTCATCACTTCCCAAATGGGCAATGTCGCCTGCTGGAACGAGGGTTTCGAGAAAATTGATGATGACGGCCACTTGGTCGCCGGAATACAGAAATCGCTCAATTAGGTTGAGCGCCGGAACTGGGTCGCGCGGCAATGTGGCTAACGTCTTGGCGTCAGCTAGCGGATTGGCGATGCGGAGGGTGGCTAAAAACTGACGTTCCGCTTCCTGGGAACCGAAGGTAATGCCCTCGCTTCGGTTGTATAGCACGATGTGCTTGTTGCCGAGCATCTCCTGCTGAAGGAAGGTTACCAACCCGACGTAGCCGCGCTTTGACCGCGCCACATCATAGACGTTGTGGTGAAGGAGAAAATGACTCGCTTCACCGGCAAAGTACTTGCGCCCCATTTCGGCGGCCCAAGCTGGAAGTTGGTTGAGTTCGTCAAGTGTGAGCAGGTGACGAGTGGCGGACATGGCGATGTTCCCTGAGTTAGGCTTCCCGATTGATTGTCGAGTCAGTCCTACGGAGCGGTGCCGACCGACGCAGCAACGCGACGGCGTGTACGGCGATGGCCTCGCCGCGCCCGATGGCGTCGAGTCCCTCGTTGGTTTTGGCTTTGACGCTCACGGCGTCGAGCGCGACGTTGAGCGTTTCAGCCAGTCGTTCCCGCATCGCCTGGATGTATGGCGCAAGCTTTGGGCGCTCGGCAAGGATGGAGGCATCCACGTTGACGATTTCAAAGCTCTGCGCAGCGACCAGCGCAACCGTGTGGCGCAGCAACGCCAGACTGTCGGCGGCGGCCCAGCGTGTGTCGGTGTCGGGAAAGTGCGTCCCAATATCACCTAGCGCCAACGCGCCCAACAGGGCGTCGGTGACGGCATGCGCCAGCGCGTCGGCGTCGGAGTGTCCCAGTAGGCCGCGCTCGTACGGAATCGTTACGCCGCCCAGAATCAGCGGACGCCCCTCGACCAAGCGGTGAATATCGTACCCGGCACCCACTCGAAACACGACGGCATCCATATGGCGTGACCACCTATCGGCCCGCTGGGGGGACAGGGTAAGGCACAAAACAGCGGCGGCAGCGCGCTTCGTACAACCCTTCTGCGCCGACCACCACCCGTCGGTCGTCCGCCGTCAGCCGTTGGGAGAAATTCGCCGGATGCCCACAGACGACGCAAATCGCCTGCGGCTTGGTGACGTACTCGGCGATAGCCATCAAATGCGGGATTGGCTCAAACGGCTCTCCACGGTAATCGAGATCAAGCGCCGCCACCACGACGCGCCGGCCGCCATCCGCCAGTCGGCGACAGACCTGCACCAAGCCAGGGCCAAGAAACTGGCCTTCGTCAATGCCGACCACCTGCGTGGCGGGCGACAACCGATCAAGGATGTCCTCCGCCTGCTCGATGACCTGCGTTTCGATACGTAACCGGCTGTGCGACACGATGAAGTCGGCCTCGTAGCGATCATCCAAGCGCGGCTTGAAGGCTTGCACCGCCTGCCGTGCAATCAACGCGCGCCGCAGGCGCGTAATGAGCGCCTCGGTTTTGCCGGAAAACATACCGCCTGCAATGACTTCAATCCATCCGCGCGGACGAGCGGCTGGGTCAGCAAAAGCGACTTCCTGCAAACTGTGATCTCCTGACGGCTACCGGCGAACCGGCGGCGTTGGGGGTTTCGGCTGGGGTGAGAAGATCGCCACAATCACAACCGTCGCTACCGACAACAGCAACACCGCCACAAACCACACGACATATTTTCCGATAAACTGGCGAAAGCGCATCCGCCAGCGACGCGGCACACGCGGCAATGTTTGGGGCGGCTCCGGCGGCGCTTCAAACTCAAACACCGGCGCTTCTGCAGCCAATGGGATGCGCGAGCGCACTTGGTTGTCGCGCGCTACGGCGTCGGGAAACACAAGTTGTCGCTTGGCGGCAACGCCGGCCGGCAGGTCGGCGTCCGGCTCGTGCGACTTGGCGGTGGGTCGGTCGGGCATAAGCACCTGCAACGCCGTATGGACTGAGCGGCTAGGGTTTTGAGAGTTTAGGCGAGTCGTCCGGTTGCGGCCAAGAACTCCGCGTTGAGCAGCGTTGCTCCGGCCGCGCCGCGCACCGTATTGTGCCCCAGAATCGTCAGCTTGACATCCAGCAGCGGGTCCTTCCGTACCCGTCCGACAATGCTCGCCATGCCGCGCTCCAAGTCGCGGTCAAGACGCGGTTGCGGGCGATCCGGTTCATAACGCACCACAATCGGGCGCGCGGGCGCGCTCGGCAACGATTGCACTTCCGCCGGGCCGCGAAAAGCCTCCAGCGCGGCGCACACATCCGCAATCGCCGCCGTCTGTTTGAGCTTGATTGAGGCGGCGCAGAGATGGCCGTCCGTCACAGCGACGCGGTGGCAATGGGCGCTTACCCGCAGCGGTGCCGGCTCGATGGTGTCTCCGGCAAGGCGGCCGAGGATTTTACGCGGCTCGGTTTCGACCTTGGCTTCCTCACCGGCAATGTAGGGGATGACGTTGTCCACAATGTCAAGCGAGGCGACGCCCGGATACCCCGCCCCGGAAATCGCCTGCATCGTGGACACCACGACCGCCTCAACGCCAAAGGCACGGTTGAGCGCTGCCAGCGGCAGCGCCAGCGCCAAGGTCGTACAGTTGGGATTGGTGACAAGGAAGCCCTGCGTCCAGTCGCGTCGGCGTTGCTGTACCGGAATGAGCTGGGCGTGGTCGGCGTTGATTTCGGGAACCAGCAGCGGTACGTCATCCGCCATCCGATGAGCGCTGGAGTTGCTGATGACGGGATAGCCGGCCGCCGCAAAGGCGGCTTCCGTTTCGCCGGCCATGTCGCCCGGCAAACTTGAGAACACCACATCGCAGTCAAGCGGCGGCCGGCAGGGAGCAAGCGTCAGCTCGGCGACCGTCGCCGGAAGTGGCGTCGGCAGCTTCCAAGCCACAGCGTCGCCGTAACGTTTCCCTTCCGAACGATCCGAAGCCGCTACGGCCGTCACTGTAAACCAGGGATGGTTCTCCAAAAGTTGAATGAATCGCTGTCCGACCGTCCCGGTCGCGCCAAGAATCCCGACACGCCAACGTTTCATGCCGTCATCCTTTCACCAGCTCGCCGCCATTCGCGGGCGAGGAACAATAGGAAAGCGACATTGCCGATCAAGTAACGCCGCCATAAACGGCGCGGCTCCTGTAAAAATCGAAACAACCATTCCAGCCCGCAAGCTTGCATCCAGCGGGGCGCGCGGCGGCGTCGCCCGGCCAGAATATCGAAATAGCCGCCAACGCCTAACGCGAATCGAACGCCGGTTTGCGGGCCGTACTGCGCCAGCCACAACTCCTGCCGGGGCGATCCCATCGCTGCAAACAACACATCGGCGCGCGTCTGATGAACCGCCGCCGCCACGGCCGGGGCTTCTTCATCCGTAAAGTAACCATCGCGTACGCCGGCCACCGCCAGTTTCGGGAAGCGCCGCTGAAGGCGGTTGCGCGCTTGGATGACAACCTCGGCCGTCGCGCCCAGCAGGTAGACCCGATGCCCGCGCCGTTCACACTGAGCGAGAACGGCTTCCATCACGTCCGGCGCAGCTACCCGCGCCACAAGTCGTCCTCCCAAACGAGACAGCCAACGGGTCGCCCACACCACCGACATCCCGTCGGCCGTCACCAAATCCGCCGTCGCCAGCGCCGCCCGAAACCGGGCGTTACGTTCGGCGTCCAGCAGGATCGCTGCATTGACGACGGCCATGCGGTGGAAATGCGGCGCTTCGAGCCAGGCCGTAATGCGCGCCATGACCTCATCCAAGGTGACATTGGCGACGGGAACGCCGGCCAAGATTGGCGACGGCCGCGCCGTCATGCGTCGTCAGCTGCTTGCAACTGCTCCAGCAGCGCGCGCAGCGTCGGCAGTCGCCGATCCTTCTCGGACAACAGCGGCGACCGAACGGGCCAGTCAACGCCGATCTCCGGGTCGTTCCAGACGACGCCGATTTCATCCGTCGGGTCATAGAGCGCCGTGCACTTGTAGAGGACTTCCGCAACATCGCTCAGGACGCAAAAACCATGCACAAAGCCCGGCGGAACATACAGTTGGCGGAAATTCTCCGCCGACAGCACAACACCCAGCCAGCGCCCGAAGGTCGGCGAATGCAGCCGAATATCCACGACGACATCAAAAATCTCTCCGGCGATGACGCGCACCAGCTTACCCTGTGGACGGCGACGCTGGGCATGCAGACCACGCAGCGTCCCGCGTACGGAGCAGGAGTGATTGTCCTGCACAAACGTCACATCCAGTCCGGCGGCGGCGAACTTCGCTTGGTGGTAGCTTTCAAGGAAAAAACCCCGGTTGTCCCGGAACACCTTGGGTTCGATGAGGACGACGCCCGGCAGTTCGGTAGCAATGAAGTTCATCGTTCGCGCGCAGCCGCCCGCATGGCAGCGACAAGGTTGGAGGCAGTATGCAGACTCTCAAATGTGCCGGCGTCCGTCCACCAGCCGTCGAGAATTTCCCACGTCAGCTCGCCGCGTGCGATGTAGGCGTTATTAACATCCGTGATTTCAAGTTCGCCGCGTTGGCTGGGCGTCAGGGTGCGGATGATATCGAACACCGTCGCGTCATACATGTAAATCCCAGTGACGGCGTAGGGCGAAGCGGGCCGCGCCGGCTTTTCGTCAATGCGCACCACGCGCGAACCGTCCAGCGTTGGAACGCCGAACCGCTGGGGGTCAGGAACCTCTTTGAGCAAAATCTTCGCGCCGCGTCCCTGCTCTCGAAAACGGGCGACGGGGCCGGCGATGCTTTTTTCGATGATGTTGTCACCGAGGATGACCACGATCGGGCCGCCGTCGGCGAAGTCTTCAGCCAGCGCAAGGGCGTCGGCAATCCCCCCTTCACCCTGCTGGTAGGTATAGCTGAGGCGTTTGAGCCCATGCTCCTTGCCGTTGCCGAGCAGTTGCAAAAAGTCGCCGGCTTTGTTGCCGCCGGTGACAAGCAACACATCGTCCACACCAGCCTCAACTAAGGTTTGGAGTGGATAGTAAATCATCGGCCGGTCATAGACCGGCAACAAGTGTTTGTTCGTAACCTTGGTAAGCGGATACAGCCGCGTACCGAGTCCGCCGGCAAGGACGACGCCTTTCATCGTGTGCCCATACTCCTACGAAATGCTTGATACAAAACGTTCGCCGCCGCAGTCCAGCTGGAAAGCGTGCATCATGCCTGGAAACCTGCGGCAAGCAAACCTAAGCCTGTGACGGCCGGTGATATGGAAAGTGTAACGTAAACGTTGCTCCGCGACCGGGCGTACTCTCTACGTCAATCGTGCCGCCGTGATCGGTCACAATCTGCCGGGTGACGGCCAACCCCAAACCGATACCAGTGTCTTTGGTTGAAAAGTACGGGTCGAAAATGTGCGCAAGGGCATCCGGCGCAATACCGACGCCGGTATCGCTGATTCGTACGGCCTGTCCGGTCGGCGTTTCGGTGATATGAACGCGCAGTACGCCGCCGTTCGGCATAGCTTCTATCGCGTTGATGACGAGGTTAGAGAAACAAGATTTGAGCGCGTCCGCGTCGGCTTCGATGGGGCGACCCTGTGCTGCATCTTCACACATCAGCGTGACGCCCTGGGCTTCGGCTTTGGGACGAACGACATCGAGCACCGCGTTGACCAACGCCCCAAGGTTGACCGGACGCAGGGCAAGCGACGCGGGACGACCAACCCGGAGGACGTTTGTTACGAGGGTGTTGAGGCGCGCAATTTCATCTTTGACGGCCGCCGTCAACCGCTCAAAAGCGGCGCGTTCGTCCGCTTCAAGGGGCGCATAGCGGGCGCAAATGTGATCCATCGTGAGATTGATGAAGTTGAGTGGGTTGCGGATTTCATGGGCGATGCCGGAAGCCAGCCGACCGACAACGGCGGCCCGTTCCAGTTCACGCATCTCGCGCAAACGCGCCGCCATAGCGTTGAAGCGCAGCGCCAGTTGGCCGATCTCGTCGCGCCGTTTGACGGCAAGCTGCACCGTGAGATCGCCCTCTTCAATGCGTCGCGCCGCCGTGACGAGTTCGCCGATGGGTTGGGTGAAGCGCCAGACCAGCGCGACGGCCACAGTCAGCGCCGCCAGCAGTGCGACGCCCGTCGCCCATAATCGCTGACGCGAGGTGGCGGCGATGGTGTCGGCCAGCGTCTGCGCCGACAGGGTGACAACCACATAGTTGCGCTCCGATGTACCATCCTTGCCCAAGGTTTGGAAGGGGATGAAAATCGTGCGCGCCATACTGTTTTCCTCCGCCGCCGACGCTAATGGATCGCCTTCCGTGACGAGGGCGGCGTCGGTCGGCGGCGTGATATAGCGACCGCGTTCAGCGCGCGCCGTGCTATCTGTCACCAAGCCGTTGGCGTCCACAATGGCGATGCGTCGGATGCGCTGAAGTTGCTGCGGCGTCAGCCGGCGTGACCGAATGAAGTCGTCAAGGTAGTCGCTCGTACTGATGCTTTGCAGGCCAAGTTCCAACGCGGTGGTCAGTTGCGCCGTCTGCGCCTCGACCTGCGCCAGAATTTGGCGCTCGGCGCGGCGGTTGAGTTCATACAGAACAACCACCATCCCGACCAGCACGACGGCCAGCAGTCCGGCCAAGCGAAAGCGAAAATTCAGGTAGCGGGGCATCCACAAGCTTTTGGTGGGACGAGCGCAAACCTGCCCGCGAAAGCGCGAGCGAAAACGCCCGCCGGTCAGAACCACAGCGCCAGCGTCGCCGAAAGGACGACGTTGGCGAGCGCCAAGGGCAGCAGAAATTTCCAGCCGAAGTCCATCAACTGATCGTAGCGGAGACGCGGTGAGGAAGCCCGCAGCCACACATAGAGGAACAGAAAGAACGCCACCTTCAAGACGAAGTACACCGGGCCGAGCCATGGCCACCGAGCAACGCCCGGCCCCTGCCAACCGCCAAGAAACAACGTCGTCGCCATCGCCGCCGCCGTAACCATGTTGGCGTATTCCGCGATGAAAAACATGGCAAACTTCATCGAGCTGTATTCTGTGTGAAAACCGGCTACCAGCTCGCTCTCGGCCTCCGGCAAATCAAACGGCGCACGGTTCGTCTCGGCGATCATACTGATGAGAAAGACGAAGAACCCAATCGGCTGAAACCAGAACACATGCCAGCCGAATCCCCAAGCGCCGCCCTGCCGTTCGACGATGGTCACCAAATCAAGCGAACCAGCCTGAATCAGAACACCGATGATGGAAAGCGACATCGCCAACTCGTAGCTTACGAGTTGCGCCGAAGACCGCAGCCCACCGAGCAAGCTGTATTTGTTGTTCGAGGCGTAGCCGGCCATCACGATGCCATAGACACCCATGCCGGTCATAGCCAAGACGGCTAGGACGCCAACATTGACGCTCGTAACATACAGGGCAATAGGGCGGTCGAGAAATGGAAGGGTTACTTCGCCGCCAACTGGAATCAGCACAAAGATCATTAATGCCGGCACGAACGACAGCGCCGGCGCCATCACATACAGAAACTTATCTGCATCCAGCGGGATGAGGTCTTCCTTGAAGACAAACTTCAGCCCATCGGCGATGGGCTGAAACAGCCCAAACGGGCCGACTCGGTTTGGGCCATAGCGCATTTGAATAAAGGCCAGTAAGCGACGTTCAATCAGAGAAAGATACGCCACCGTAGTCATCAGGATGATGAAACCGACGGCGATTTTTACGCTCCATTCCAGCAGCAGTTCAAAGGACGGCATGCCGTTTACCTACACAAGTGCGGGGTCCAACCACGTGCGGAATCCAACGCCGCATGAAGTGCCATCGTACAGTGGTCTACCCTACCACCGCCCTCCAGCGACACAAAAGACTTCCTCGTCGCTGGCGTTTTCGGCACACTGGGGGCAAACAGCCTAGGAGTGCAGTCGAATGCCGGACGCCAATTTCTGCCCAGCCTGTGGCGAGCAGCTTCCACCACCGCCTGCAACGTGGCGGACGCGCAGCGCGGCTCTGATCTTCGGCCGCCGGTGTCAGGCTTGTGGTTGGCGACTGCCGGGTTTGCGGTGGAAAACCTTTGGCGGCGGGTTGGCGCTTGGGCTGGCGTTGGGGGTCGGCAACACAGTGTGGTATGACACGCAACCGCCGCCGCTTCCTGCGCTGACCACTGCTGCGACGCTCAAGACACCGGCCGCCGCATCGCCTACGGCAACAATCTCACGGGAGCGCCATCGTTGTGGCGCGAAAACGAAAAAAGGGACGCCCTGCCAACGGTGGGTCAGCGGGGTAACCGGCTACTGTTGGCAACATCGTCAAACTGGTGGGCCGGCGGAAGAAAGACCAGGACGCCTCCAACATGGCGACTCGCCGTTTACGTCCAACAACTGAGTTTGAAACGCCGCTCTGGGTGCAGGGGGCAACGTACGTCGCCGGTTTGGACGAAGCCGGGCGCGGCGCTTGGGCAGGGCCGGTGACGGCGGCGGCGGTTATCCTCAACCCGGCAGCGCTGCCCGCCGGCCTGGACGACTCCAAGCGACTGACGCCGGCGCAACGCAACCGGCTGTACATCGAGATTGAAGCGACGGCGTACGGCGTCGGCGTCGGCGTCGTAAACGCCGATGTTATTGACCAGATTAACATCGTCGAAGCCACGCGGCGGGCAATGGCGCAGGCCGTCGCCGCCTTGCCCCAGCGGCCGGACTTTTTACTGCTAGACGCCCTTCATCTGCCGGCCGTCGCCATCCCGCAGCGCGCCCTAGTCCATGGCGACGCGCGTTCAATCTCGATTGCTGCGGCTTCCATCATTGCTAAGGTCTATCGTGACCGGCTGATGGACGCACTGGACGCCGAATATCCAGCGTACGGATTCGCACGTCACAAGGGGTATGGGACGGCCTACCATCAACGGGCGCTTGAACGCTATGGCCCGTGTCCAGCGCATCGCCTAACCTTTCGGGGCGTCGCCCCAGCACCATTGCTCAAGCCTTTGAAAGTCAAACTAAACTACTGATTTCAAACGACTTTTAGGCGTCTAGCGATATTGGTCGAAGTTTGACACCTCAGTCCCCTTGTGGTAGGTTTTCTACCTTTATCACAGTCAGGGTCTCCGTCGTCGCACAATCTTCGGCGGCGTTTACCGCGACGGGAGCAGCGCCATGTCCTATACGAAAGCCAACGATTTACGTAAAGCCGAGAAACTTGTTCAGCAAGGCAAAATCAAGCCGGCGATCAAGGAATATGAAAACTTGGTCATGTCGAATCCGGGCGACACCAACTTGCTCAACATTCTCGGCGACTTGTACGTACGGGATGGACGCACCGACGACGCCATTGTGACATTTGTCAAGCTGGCGGAGGCCACGCTCCGCGACGGTCATACGCCGCGCGCCATCGCGGTGTACAAAAAAATCTACAAGCTTGCGCCAGGCAACACCGATGTGGCGCTCAAGCTGGCGGAACTCTATATCCGCCAGAACCTGATGGTTGAAGCGCGCAAGCAATACCTTGAAATTGCTGACTACTACACCAAAAACGGTCGCAGTCGGCAGGCGCTGGAGCTTTTGCAGCGCGTCGCCGATTTAGACCCAGAAAACGTCCCGGCCCGGTTGCGTTTAGCCGAAAACTACCAACGGGAAGGGATGAAGGAGCAAGCGATTGAAGCCTACATTGCGGCCGGGGCGCAACTGATTCGCAAGTCGAGCCTGGCTGAAGCGCAGCAGGTTTTTCAACGGGTGTTGGAGTTGAATCCGGCCAGCACGCCGGCGCTAAACTCGCTGGCGACCATCTACATCAAGCAGGGCGAGCCGCAGCGGGCAGTGGCGCTGTTGAGCAACGTCGCGCAGCAGCGTCCTGATGACACGGATATCCTGATTCTTAGCGGTCGCATTTACCTTCAGGCCGACCTTCTCAACGAAGCGGAAACGGCGTTGCTCAAGTTGCTGGAAGTAGACAAAACCCGCTTCGAGTACGTCTTGACGCTGGCGCAAAAGTTCATTGATCAGGGCCTTTACGACCGTGGAACAGACCTCATTGAGAAGTGCATCGAGCCCATGATTACGCGACGCCAAGAAACACGTGGCGTCGAACTGCTCCAAAAAGTCATCGAAGCAAATCCCTACCATCTCAAGGCGCACCAGTGTTTGGTGACGATTTACAGGCGTCTGGGTGAGGGCAACGAGTTGCCGGGAGCGTTGAAACAACTGGCCGTAGTAGCGCTGCACCACGAGGAGCGCGGCATCGCCGAAAAAGCGCTTCGGGAGCTGGTCGAATTGGAGCCGAACGAGCCGGCGCATCTGGAAATGATGCGCGCCTACGGCTTTACCAGTCCCGTCAGTCCCACAATTGCGGAGCGGGATCGGGTGGTCCCAGGTCCCGTTTACACCGGTGGCGTCGGGCAGCGGGTTGAGTTTACGCCCGAGATTCTTGCCGGACAGCCTCCGTTTTCCCCGCCACCGGATTCGGGCGTCGGGTTTGGTTATACGTCCGGATCGGGTTTTGCTCCCTTGTCGCCGTCTGCTCCCGAAACAGCGGTTTTTGGCACCCCCAGCTTTGCCCCGGCTGGCGGCGACTCTGTCGCCAGTGGTTTTGGCGCTCCCGCCCCATTCGGATTTGAGACCGGCATTGGTGGTTTCAATAACCTACAAACTGGCGGCTTTACGGATTTTACGTCACCGTCGTCGGTCAGCTATCCACCGCCCAGCTTAGGCAGCGAAGCACTCCCGCCTGAGGTCGCCCGGCTCAAAGCCGATGCCGAGCGCTTCGCCAACTTGGGTATGCCTGATAAGGCGATTGAGCTTCTTCAGGAAGCTGTCAACCACGTCCCTGGTAGCATTGAACTCCGTCTCCTGCTCAAGCAGATTTGCACCGACGTTGGGCGAGATGATGAGGCTGGACGGCAGGCGGCGGCATTGGCGACGCTATATGCCCAGCGCGGTGACCATGCCCAAAGTCAGCGCTTCCAAGCGGAGGCACGACAATTGGCGGCTTCCCACCAGGGCGGCGGTTTTGAGCTGGCAGGCTCCGTCAGTACGCCGAGCATGCCAAGCGTACCGCCTGCGCAGGTCAGCGACGAAGTGGAAATAGACATCAGCGGCTCGGTACAAACGCCGACGCCGACGCCGTCCAGTCCGGCGGTTGGCGCTTTTGATTTTGGTTACACCAGCGGCGAAGGCTTCACGTTACATACGGAGGCGATTTACGTCGGCCCGCCTCATTTCCCAACCACGCCGCCGGAAAGCGTGCCCACGTTTGACGCCCAGCAACCCGTTTTTGAGATCAGCCCGGCGCCGTCCAGCGACACACTCCAAGCGGTGGCGGAAGCCAAGCTCCAAGAGCAGTTGGAGGGGATAAAATTCTACATAGAGCAAGGCTTCTTCGACGTGGCACGCGATAATCTGGCTCGCCTAAGCCTTGAGTTTCCAAATCATCCGGAGGTGCTGGCGCTGCTGGCCAAGGTGCAGTCGCCGCCGAGTGCGCCGGAGCCGGACCTGACCAGCCTGGCGCTTCCGACCGACGCGGCGGCGGAAGTCCCCGTTTCCAAGCCAGAATCCATTGGGTCGCTCATGAACGGCTTGGTGAGTGAGCTTGAGAAGGCGCTCGAAGAGCTTGAGATGGGGAACTTTGACGCTCCGGCCGTCACCAACCTGGCGGCCAAGCCTGAGCCGGCGCCGGCGTCGTCAGGCTCGATCTTGCTTGGCGAATCAGGTTTGCAGGATGTTTTTGACGAATTCAAGCAGAGTGTTGAGGCTGATGCTGAAGCGACGCCCGATTTTGAAACGCACTACAATCTAGGTCTGGCCTACAAGGATATGGACCTCTTCGACGAAGCGATCGAAGAGTTCCAGACGGCTTTTCGCGGTACAGACCCACACTCGTCCGACCCGCACTACTTCCAAGTATGCAACATGCTGGGGTTGTGCTTTATGGCGAAGAACGAACCCCAACTAGCGACGGTGTGGTTCAAGCGCGGCGTCGAAGCGCCGGGACGAACGGAGGATGAGTATCAAGCGATGCGGTACGACCTTGGGATGGCGTACGAACAAATGGGGCGTTATGACTTGGCGCTTGAGGTCTTCGAGACAGTGTACGCCGTGGACGTCAACTACCGCGAAGTGGCGGAAAAAGTCGCCGAGCTACGCCAGCGTGTGAAGCGTCAGTAGCGCTTGAGAGCCGTCGCGGTACAAGTGGGTTTTTCTGCTTTGAGTGTCGAGACAAGTCTTACCGGCGTATGCTGTCTCCAGCACGTGGCTATGTCCGCCAAACTTACGGCGATTCTCTTTATCGCGCTTTGTTTTGAAGTCGGTTTGCTGCTTACCGTTATTCCGTGGACGAGCTACTGGGAAAACAATTTTTTCCTGTTCTGGCTCACGGCGCGCTTTCCCAGTCTTCAACTCACAACATTTGTCCAGAGTGGCTACGTTCGTGGGACTGTTACGGGGCTTGGGATAGTCAATCTGGCGCTTGGCTTGCTCGAAATCACTGCTCTTAGCCGGACGCAACCCCAGACGGTGCAATGACTCGCTGACGCAAGCGCGAGAGAAGACCTGCTCACAGTCGGCCACCATTTCGCAGGCTGCTACGGGTGTTGGGTGATTTAGCGCGTACGGTTGGTGGACAGCGCCGACCACTGCACGGCGCTGTCGTTTCGCCGACAGTGCGATGCTCCGACTAACCGACAATACGCCCTAGTTCGCCAGCGTACGCCTGAGCTGGAGCGTATGACCGTTTGTGACATCGGCTTCCGTCGCTGTGGCCGACCATACTCCTTCCGGCGTAACCACGCGGTAAGGCGTCACGGCGGCTAGTGTCGTCAACGGCGAGATGTGTTGGGCGTACGGCACACGTCGTTCAAACCGTCCTTGCGCGTCCGCCGTTGTTTCGTCCACATAATCAAACTCACGCCGAAAATACGTGCGAATGCGGGTTGAAATCTGAACCCGCGCGCCCGGCGTCGTCCACCCAGCGATGACTGCGCCCGCCACCCGTTCAAAAACCTTGGCTGCCGCATGCGGCTGCGTAAAGAGCGGATAGTCGGCGTCCAAATCGCCTTCGTATACCAGCCGTATTTGCGTCAACGCCGCATCACCCTGTGGAACTCCCTCTCCGGCGACGAGGCGCGCGTAGAGCGAGGCTTTCATCCGCTCGTTCCAATCCGCCCAGGGGCTGAATGTTCTAGTCTTCGGATCCCACGCCGCGTTGCACGCAACCGCCTTGGGCGACAACGGCGTAACCAAAATGTAGCGGACACGCCGGGCTTCCATCAGAGGCAGCGACGCCGTCGGAGGTAGGGCGAACATCGCCGCCCCATCACGAATCCCTTGCCGCAGCGCCTCCGTATGACCGAGAGGAGAAGCGACGGTCGGGCGTCCGGCGACGCCGATGACCCAGTGGCCCGGCGTCCAATCACACAGAACGGCGTAATCCTCCGGTTGATCGCCCCGGCGGCTGGTCGCCGGCGTATGCGTCGCCAACCACCGCAGCGTCGGTTCGGCGTCCACAAACGCCCCTGTCGGCGACACAATGTAAGTCGGTGCGCTCAAAGTGAAGATGACCGTCGGCGTCAGTGCGCCGGCGGTGAGTCCCATTGGCAGCGCCTTCTGTAACTTGGCCGGCCAACCGACCAACCCGGCAAGTTGCGTCGCCAGTTCGCGCAGCGCCAGCCCCGTCACAACGGCGAACAGCGGCGCAAACAAGCCGCTGAACTTAAGCTGCAACAAAGCCAGTCCGGCGGTCGGAACCGACAGGAGCAACAGTGTCCAGTCCGGCGCTTCGCCACGCCGAGCGCGCAGCCAGACCAGCCCCCAGGCTCCCGGCAGCAGCCACAAAAACGCCGTGTAGTTGTTAGTGATGTCACGAAAGGACTGGCTCAACAGCGGTTGGCTTTCAAAAATTGTCGCCAGCCACGGGTCGGCGGCGCCGATGTGCGCCACGCCGTACCGGATGAATCGCCACGCGGCGTCCAAGTTCAGACGCGGCGCAACGGCGACGCCCAGCGCAAGCCAGATGGCGCCCCACGCCAAGGCGTGTCGTTGCGCGCCGACACGCCGCACGTAGACGCCCAGCGTTGCGCCAGCCGCTGCAAACGCCGCCGCCCAAGCAGTGGTGAGCGCCGGATTAATACCGTGCGGTTCAGCGAAGTTGGTCGCCGCAAATGGCGCCAACGTCACCGCCAAGCCGAACCAGGCCCATAGAGCGAGATGCAAGTGGGCGCTCAAGACGTCTGGCTGCCGCCAATGCATAATGCACCATCCAGCCGTCGTTAGCGCGTGGAAAACTACCAGCAACGGCAGCACCGTTGCGCACAGCAAACCAACGCTCATCGTCAAGCCGGCGACCACGCCGTGCCACGGCGAAGGACGCTCCCGCACCACCGCCCACAGATAAAACGCGACGCAGAGCGATTCAAAAACGTGATGGTCAACATAGCCAACGGCGCACATCACCCATACCGCTGGCATCCACGCTGCAACCAGGCCGGCTGTAATCCCTGCCCACACACCGGCAAGCCGCGCTGCAACCAAGTGGGTGAGGCAGGGCGTCGCTGCACCGATGAGCGGCGTCAGAAAGCAGGCGACGGCGGTTGTCCAACCGTCGTCCGGCAAACCTGTCCCTTGGGTCAGCGTGTATAGCGCCCGCGCCGTCGCGGCGTAGAGCCAGTCAAAACCGAACGGCCAGTTGATGTTTGCTCCATCGGGGAAATTCACATAGCGGTCGAAATCCGGGACGCGCAGCCCCTCGGCGACCGCCGCATGAATCCGGCGGAGGTGATAAAACGAATCCGTCGAGATGGGAAAGACGCCGAAGTTGGTGACAACGCCGCCCAGATTGGAAAGCCGGATTACAAAGGCGAGTAGGTACAAAATGGCAACCGTCACCACGGGGCGACTGAGCAGCCGCATAGGACGCCGGGTCGGAAGCGAAGCGGTCATGAGGCGCGTCTTGCACAGCGCCGGTCAGGCCAGAAAATCATCGGTAATCCGTCGCCACTCCTCGGTGACGGCGCTAATGTCGCTCCGTTCGCGAGCGAGCCGTTTCTGGTCGTGGGGATTGGCCTCTCCAAGTAGGCGATCTAGAGCCCGAAGCGTCAAGTCGGCGGCGACGAGCGCCTCGGCGCGGTCGCCGCGCGCCCAGTGGCAGCGCGCAATGACCCACTGTGCACGCCATTCGATATCCGTATCACCCAGTTTGCGCGCCGCCGCCGCCGCCGCTGAGCTATGCTCAAGGGCTAGAGCTAGCTCTTTACGGATCAGGTGGACTTCACCCAGCGTCTGAAGCATTTCCGCCCGTACCTGAGCGTCGCCGGTCTTTTGATTGTGGAGCTTGGCCTCCTCCAGCAAGTTCATAGCTTCGCGGAGATTGCCGGTGCGAGTGTACATTTGCGCCGCGTTGACCAGCGCCATCTCTAACACCCGCTGATTTTTGCTTTCACGCGCGCTTCGCATTGCCAACCGGTAGTAAGCGAGAGCATCGGCGTAACGCCCTTCCTGCCGGAAAGTGTCGCCAATGTTGTTGAGCATTGCACCTTCACTCGCCCGGTCATTCACCTCACGCATAATCTGAACGGCCCGCTGGTAGCAATCGCGCGCACGCGCGACTTGGCCCTGACTGTGGAAGGCCGAAGCCATCAGCATCAAGACTTTGCGCTCGATGTCGCGGTCACCGGCCGCGCGCGCCGTCTGAAGCATCTCACGCCAAGTGGACTCCAACGACACGACGCTGTGCAGGACGTTCTGAAGCGAGCCGGGTTGTGTCGGCCGCGTCACAGGCTGAGGGACTTGCGGCGGACGGCTTCGCTCTTCGTCGGGCAGGATAGCTTCCGAGAGGCGTCCACCGGTGAACAGTTCCCCCATGCCCAGGTTTTCGGCGAACGCAGCGACATCATTGAGCAGTTCTTCCAACGAGAACTCACTAATGTCACCAGTCTGCTCCGCCTGTTGCCCATAGTCCGCGTGCAGCGCATCAATGTCGCTTGGCATTTCAGCAGCCGGCGGCGACTCAGAGTGAAGCACCTTGGTTTCCTTCAACGCAGGCGGCGGAATGTCTTTCGCTTCACCCGTTGGACCCAGCGGCGGGGACTCTGACTTCACCGGCCTCGCTGCAGAATCATCTCTGAGGTTTCCAGCGGTCGCCGAATCGCTGACGGACGCGACAACCGTCGGCTTGGCGTTGGCCGCCGAGGCGGCAAGGGCGCGGTCAAGCCGCACCTTGAGCTCAAAAACCGGACGTTTGTCTTCAAGAAACGCTGCCGCCGCTGTGTCACCCGGCAGGTCCGCTTGAAGCTCCGTAATTACAGCGAGCGCCTCTTCCAACACCGTTTGGGCTTGGGCGAGGTTCTGCCGCTGAACAAGGCACTCCGCAAGACCGTAAGCCGCCGCCCAGCGGACTTGTGGCGACTCCACCTCACGCGCCAACTCGCGCGCCCGCGCATAACACGGCTCAGCCGCCGCAAAATCGCCTTCCGCCCGGTGGGTATCCCCCAGTTCGGTCAACACTTCAGCTTCAATGAGCGGCACCTCCGCCGTTTCAGCCAGCAGCAGAGCCGCCTGCAACGTGCTTAGGGCCGATTTTGCGTCGCTGCGTCGTCGCCGAATTCGACCGACATTGAGTTGATAACGCGCTTCGGCGGCGCTGTTGCCAATGTCGCGGGCAATGTCCACCGCCTGCTGGACATACTCCATCGCCTCGGTGTAGTTGCCCCGCCGCATGAAAACTTCACCGAGACCGTTGAGCGCCACTGATTCACCGTAGCGATGCCCCAGCGCATAGGCGATGCGCAGCGCGCCCGCATAGCATTCCTGCGCTTCATCCAAGTGCGCCAGACGCAGATGGACTTCGCCGAGCAGCGCCAGCGCCCGCCGCTCCTCAAAGACATTGCCCAAGTTGCGCGCCATCGCCAGCGCTTGGCGGGCGTCCGACAGGGCTTCAGCGTACTTCCCACGCCGCACGTTGACCATGGCGTTACCAAGGCGAGCTGCCGCTTGCCCACTGCGATCGCCAGCCCGCTCGGCAATGTAGAGCGCCTCATCCACCGCTTGGAGCGCCGCCGTCAGACGACCACGCTCGACATGCGCCGTGGCCGCCGCCAACAGCGCCAAGCACGATCCCGCTGCGTCTTCGCGCGCACGCAGCAGCGGCAGTGCAGCCGTCGCCAGTTCAAGCGCGCCTTCGGCGTCGCCGGTGAGATTGCACAGCCGCGCCATCCCAACTTGGGTCCGTCCCAGCCAAGTCAAGTTATGTTCCCGGCACAGCGCCAGCGCCCGTTCCAACGCCTGACGGGCCTCGTCAGGCTGGGCGCATTCGATCAGCAGCGTGCCATAGGTCAGACGATAACGCGCCTCGTCGTCTGGACTGAGCGGTGGTGCAGCGTCCTCTCCCTGAAGACGATTAAGCGCCTGCGCCACCCAAGCGAAAAACTTACCGGCGTCTGCAAAGGCGTAGGTACTCCACCGGGCATAGCCAGCTTCGAGCGCGTATTCGATCGCTTTCCGCCACTCTTCCGCGCGAAAGTAGTGATACGCCAAATCGCCCGCTGTGAAGTCTTGCCGACTTGTCCCGGCTGCTGAAGCGCGCGGCGACGCCAACTGCTGCTCCAGTCGTTCGGCGATCCGCGCATGGAGACGTTTTCGCCGCCGGCGCGTAATCCGCCGGTAGAGCACGCGGTGTACCATCGGGTTGACGAAGCTGTAGCGGTCCTCCCGCCAGCCGGCCATCTCACGGATGAAACCCAGCTTGAGGGCGTTCTCGATTTTGCCTAGCAACCCTTCTTCCGTCGCCTCAGTCAAAAACTGCAGCAGGTCAAAGGTAAACTCTTCACCAATGACGGCGGCGTGGGCCAGCACATCGGCGGTGTCGTCTTCCAGCCGCGCCAGCAATGGCTTGACCAGCGCAACGATGGTATCCGGTAGGTCAAACTCGTCCACTTCCTGACAGACCCAACCGGTTGCCTCGCCGTGGGCGATCTGCCCGTTGGCAATCATGAGGTTGACGACTTCGCAGACGTAGTAGGGGTTTCCCTTAGTTTCTTCAGCCAACATCAGCGCCACGCTAACCGGCAGCTGAACCTGAGCGCCAAGCAATCCCTCCACCATGAGCCGGATTTCGCTGTTGGAAAGCGGCGGCAGTTTGATCTGGTCATAGCCGCCCGTGTCATCCAGCGACTGCAACCAACTGCGGAGCGGTGGCGCGCTGTCAAGCAGACTGGCAAACGGACGGCTGGCCACAATGGCCAACAGCCGGTCATTACGGGTGTGGCGCAGCAAGTGACTGATGAAGTCTAACAGGAGCGGATCGGCGTTGTGGGCGTCGTCGAGAAACAGCACCGCGCCACGCTCACGCGCCAGCAAGCGGCATAAGTACGTGAGATCGGTGAAAAAGCCATTCCGGTCGGCCGCCAGACGCGCCGCCAACTTGGTCGAATAGGATTCGTCGCACAGGTTGGCGAAGAAGGAGCCATCCAGAAACTGCTCGTCGGCCGGCGATAGGGATCGCACAGCGCGCAGTTCTGGGTTGAAGTAGGCCATCGCCGCCGTCCGCAGATCGGACAATGGAAACTGTCCCGGAACGGCGCGCGCTGGATCGGGGCAGCGCATCCGCAACAGCAGGGGCTGGCTTTCGCCGACATCTTCAAGGCGAATTAGAAACTGCTCAATCAACCGCGTCTTGCCGATGCCAGCTTCTCCAAAAATGACGACCGGCCGCCCACGGCGCGTTGTCACTGACTGCCACGCGGCGATGAGGACGCCCAGTTCCGGCGTGCGTCCGACAAACTCCCCGCCGCTCATGTTGGTCGGCAGGCGCACGGAATCGGGGACAGGCGTACTGACCACGGCCGCTGGCGCGTCGCTTGGTACCACGCGGGTAAACGGCCCCTGCGCCGCTGGCCCCGGATCGGGCAGCGCCACCAAACCCTGCGGCGTTGGAATGACGGCGCTGCTTGGCGCCAGTTGACGCTGGATGGCGCGAAAAGCTTCAGCCAGCTCTTCAGCCGTCTGGTAGCGGTTCGCCGGCGATTTTTCCAACGCCCGCATCACCACCGCTTCCAGCGCCGGTGGAATATCGGGTCGCAGTTCGCGCAGCGGCTTGGGTTTTTGCTTGACTTGCGCGATAACCGTCGCCAGCGGTGTTGGCTCGTCGAAGGGCAGTTTGCCGGTCAGCATCTCGTACGCGATGACGCCGATGCTGTAGATATCCGATCGGCCGTCAATCCGGTGCGCTTGGCACTGTTCTGGCGACATGTACTGTGGCGTACCGATAATCCCCGTCCCAGTGAGGTTCATCAGGTTGGGGTTGTTCATCGCCAACTTGGCGATGCCGAAGTCAAGCACCTTAACGGTTTCGCCGGTGCGCAGCTTTTCCAGCATGATGTTGGCGGGCTTCAAATCACGGTGAATGATGCCCTCGACGTGCGCAGCGTGTACCGCGTCGCACACCGGCGCCAGCACCGACACCACGCGCAACGGCGACAGAGTTTTCGCCTGCTGGAGTTCCTGTCCGAGGCTGTGGCCCTCGAGAAACTCCATCACGATGTACGCCTCGCCGATGGCGCTCATGCCGTAGTCGTAAATCGTGATGGCGTTCGGATGCTTGAGCCGCCCCGACAACAACGCTTCGCGCCGGAAGCGTTCAAGCGCCGCCGGGTTGGAGACCAAATCGGCGTTGAGAATCTTGAGCGCCACCCGCCGCTGCATAGTCGTGTGGATGGCCTCATAGACTGCGCCCATCCCACCACGCCCGACGAGGCGAACAATCTGGTACTTGCCGTCCACGACGCGCGCCACCCCAGAGGACTTATCGGAAGCCAGCGGCGCGCCGTCCTGGGGACAGACGTTATATTCATCAGGATATGTCGCACCACACTTCGGACAGGATTTCATGGGCGTGGTTTGATCGGCGCGGCCCTTACAGCCTTCGCCGGCCGGCGTTGCCGGACAGGCCTAAAAAACGAAACCGTCATACTTCGCGCCGCTCCGTTCGGAGCACCGGCGGCCGGCGCACGTCTAGAAGCTAATCCTGAGAAAACGCAGAGTATAAGGTCAAGCCCCGGCTGGCGGCAAACAGAAGCTAGCGGCGTCTCCCTGCTGCTGACCTCACCCCAGAGCGGCTCCGTTAGTCGCGATGACCTGCGCATACCATTCGGCCGACATTTTGGGCGTCCGCACCTGTGTGTCGTAGTCCACGTATACCAATCCAAACCGCTGCTTGTACCCTTCCGCCCACTCAAAGTTGTCCATCACCGACCAGTGAAAGTAGCCCCGCACTGGTACGCCGTCCTCAATAGCGCGACGTAACTCGCGCAGGTAGCGAGTTGTGAAGTCAATCCGCTGCGGGTCATGCACCCTGCCGTCAAGCGCCACCCAATCGCGCAATGCGAGACCGTTCTCCGTGATGTATATCGGTTGCTTGTAACGTTCGTGGAAAAATTTCGGTCCCCAGCGCAGGGCTTCTGGCGTCACAGGCCAGTCAAAAGCCGTCAGGGGCGTAGCCGGCGTCGGAAGGATGATCTTCGGCCCGCCGCGACCGTCCGACTGAATCTTGAACCCGAAGTAAATGTTGACGCCGCAGAAGTCCACCGGCGTTGAGATGATCCGCATGTCGTCGGCGGCGATCTGCGGCGCATCTTTTTTGTACACCGCGAGACCTTCCGCCGGATACTCACCCAGGAACACCGGATCCATCCACCAAGCGTTGTTGAACGGATTTTTGAGTGGCAGCCCGGCCGAGGCGTTGAACAGAAAGCCGTAGCCTTGGACGCCAAAGTTGAAGGCACGCGCGGCGGCGACATCCTCCGGCTGTTCGGTTGCGGGATAGGCGATGGGCGTTGCAGGGGCGAAACCAATTTGAGCGTTTTTGACGGCGGCGCGCACCGCCTGTACGCCCTTGCCGTGGGCGAGTAGGGCATGGTGACCGGCCTGCAGAACGTCTTTGAGTGGAAGCGTCAGTCCCGGCGCATGCCGTCCGGCTTGGTAGCCGAGTGTGATAAACACCTGTGGTTCATTAAGCGTCATCCAGTACTTGATGCGGTCGCCGAGTTTGCGCGCCGCGACCGTGGCGTATTCGGCGAACCAGTCGGCACAGTCGCGCTGCGTCCAGCCGCCGCGCTGGTGGAGCGCCAGCGGCAGGTCCCAGTGGTAGAGCGTACAAAATGGGGTAATTCCGGCGGCAAGCAACTCGTCCGTCAGC
Organism: Chloracidobacterium sp.; assembly: GCA_025057975.1. Classification (NCBI taxonomy): domain Bacteria; kingdom Pseudomonadati; phylum Acidobacteriota; class Blastocatellia; order Chloracidobacteriales; family Chloracidobacteriaceae; genus Chloracidobacterium; species Chloracidobacterium sp. The sequence continues at coordinate 235,130 of JANWUV010000003.1, read as the reverse complement.
CGGTCATAAAAATCAAGTCCCTTGGTGTTGACCGCCCCAACGCCCTCCGGCAAAACACGCGCCCAGGCGATGCTGAAGCGGTAGGCTTTCAGCCCCAATGTTTTCATCAGCGCCACGTCTTCCCGGTAGCGCCGGTAATGGTCACAGGCGACTTCGCCTGTATGTCCGCGCCAGATGGCGTTAGGCTTGCGTACAAACATATCCCAGATGGACGGACCCTTGCCGTCGGCGGCAATAGCCCCTTCGATCTGGTAGGCGGCGGTCGCCGCGCCCCAGTAGAAGCCTTCTGGAAAGGGTTTGCCGGTCGGCGGCTTGGGTGGCTTAGACGGCGACTGAGCGCGCCGGCGTTTGGGTGTGTCGGACGACTGGGACGTGGTTTGAGCGACAGCCGCGCCCGCCGCCAGCGTCGCCGTGGCGGTGGTGAGGAAGGCGCGGCGTGAAAAGTCACGTGGCTCCATTTGACTCTGAGCGTCCTTGGTTCAGCTCACGGAATAAAATCATTCGGCGGCGAAGCGCGTCAGGACGGCGCAATGGTTGTCCGGTAGTGATACGCGCCGTCCCGCAGTTCGAGAATGACCGCTGGTTTGACGGCGTTGCGGTTGGCGTCCAAAGTAATCGTTCCGGTAACGCCGGGAAAGTCGCGGGTAGCGGCGAGCGCGTCGCGGATGCGTGCGCCGTCGGTGCTGTTGGCGCGTTCGATGGCGTCGTAGAGGACGCGCGCCCCGTCGTAGGCCAGCGCCGCCAGTGCGTCGGGCGTGTCGCCGTACCGGCGCCGGTAGGCGGCGATGAACGCCTGAACGCGCGGATCGGGGTTGTCCACCGAATAGTGATTCGTGATGAAGCAACCGTTGAGCGCCTCTTTGCCGCCGCGCCACAGGTCGGGTGAATCCCACCCGTCGCCGCCGATGAACGGGACGCGCAAGCCCAACTCACGCGCCTGCTTGATGATTTGCCCCACGTCGCCGTAGTAGCCCGGCGCATACACAAAATCCACCCCGGCTTCCCGGATGCTCGTTAGTTGCGCGTTGAAGCTGGCGTCGCCGGCTTGGTAGTTCTTTTCAATCACAATCATTCCGCCCAAGCGTGTGAAACTTTCCCGGAACGATTTGGTTAGCCCAACGCTGTAGTCGTTTTTCACGTCGGTGATGATCGCGGCGCGGGTGAACTTGAGGACAGTCGCGGCGAACTTGGCGGCTGCTTCTCCTTGGAATGGGTCAATGAAGCAGACGCGGAAAATGTAGTCGCCTTTGCGCGTCACTTTTTCATTCGTTGAGGAAGGCGTCAGCATGGGGACGCCTTTCTGCTGGCAGACGGCCGCCGCGACGATGCTGCGCGCCGAGCCGACTTCGCCCAGCACGGCGACGACTTTGTCGCGCGTCACTAGGCGCGTCACAACGGTTTTGGCTTCTTCTGGCTGGCCGCGGTCGTCTTCAAGGATCAGCTCAATACGTGAACCGCGAATGCCGCCGGCGGCGTTGCGCTCTTCTGTCGCCAACCGAATGCCGCCCATTGAGGATGTACCGAACGTCGCCGTATCCCCAGTCATCGGCATGTAAACGCCGATTTTGATAACCGGGGGAAGGCCTTCGCCGCCGGTCGCTTGTCCCTTGCGTTCACAGGCGGCGACCAGCACCGCCAAACTCATCAAGAAAGGCCGCCAAAGCCAACCCCGAATGAAGGACAGTGTCATAGCGAAGGCAAGCTCCTTACAGCCGTGCGGAAAGTGACCGGCCCGATTCCTGCCGGCCAAGCGGTGCAGTTTCGTCCCTGTTCGAGACGGTATCGCATGGGCCGCTGTCCCGAAACGTGACAGCCAGCCGCTCACCGGCAACGCTGTGGAACAACCGAATCTGTTCCTTGAGGGGACGCGTCCAAGGTCGGCAGAGCGAAAACCGTCCAAGAAAAGATTCACAAAAAATAGGTGACCTGACGCCCACAGCCCTAACAACCTAGCCGTAAGCTAAATGTCCGCCCGGCGGAACGCAACTGGTGGTGGGAGCTTTATTCTAGAGGACCCAAAATTTGGCGCTGGCGCGTAATCAGCTCGCGGATGCCTTGCGCGGCGAGATCAACAAGCTGGTTCATTTGCTCGCGTGTAAAGGGACGTTGCTCGGCCGTCCCTTGGACCTCGACGAGCCGGCCGTCGCCCGTTCCGACGACGTTCATATCCACTTCCGCTTTGGCGTCTTCTTGATAGTCGAGGTCGAGCATCGGCGTCCCGTCAATGACGCCGACGCTGACCGCCGCCAAGTAATCGGTAACGGGCATGGCGGAGATGACGCCGGACGCCTGTAGCTTACGTGCTGCGAGCACCAACGCGACGAACGCGCCGGTGATGGCGGCGGTGCGCGTCCCGCCGTCGGCTTGAATGACATCGCAATCGAGGTAAATCGTCCGCTCGCCGAGCTTGGCGAAGTCCACCACGGCGCGCAGGCTGCGTCCAATGAGGCGTTGGATTTCGTGCGTCCGGCCGGAAGGCGTTCCGCGCGTCACTTCGCGTTGGGTGCGCTGGTCGGTTGCGCGGGGGAGCATGGCGTATTCGGCCGTGACCCAACCCGTACCTTTGCCCTTGAGGAAGAGCGGCACTTTGTCTTCGACGCTTGCTGTACAGATTACGCGCGTGTCGCCAAATTCGACTTGTACCGACCCTTCGGCGTACTTGTTGACGTTGGGCGTCAACTGCACCGCCCGCAGTGCGTTGGCTGCTCGCCCGCCGCTTCGCATGTCACCTCGCCAGTGAGTGATTTTGGATGGCGCTTACGTTTGTTTCACAACTACCTTGCCTTGACAAGCCTCTACCCGGCAAGCCTCCGTCGAGGAGCTAGCCTCAAACGCCTGTCCTCATCGGACAACGCAGTAAAGCCGCCACGGGCAGTCGGCGTCAGTCAGACAACGCAACTGCGGAAACTTCACTGCTAGCCGCTCGTGCGCCCAGCGGTCGCCGACCGCCAACACAAAGTCAAAATAGTTGAGGTCAGTTTCCGTCAAATACTCCGGCGACCATTCAAGGCCATCTGTCCACCGGACAACCGCATCGGTTTCATACCGGACAAAACTCTGGGGAAATTTCGCAAACGATAAACTGTAGCCGCCGCCCCGTACGACCTGTGCGTAGGCGGCGGTTTGCATCAGCGGTCGCCCACGAAAGCCGGAGACTTCCTTGACAAAATCCAAGCCGACCACGCGCGGACGCGAAGGCAGCGCCGCCAGCGCCTCATCCAAGCCGGTCAGATAGTCCCGCGTAAACGCGCGCCAGACGCCGGCCGTCCACAGGCAAAAGCCGACGCACAGCAGCGCCGCGCTCACGCGCAGCGGCGCGCCGGAACGCGCAGTGTCAACGTCATCCATCGGCGGCGCATCGGGCGCAGGCGCGCCAAGCAACAGCAAAACGGCGGCGGCGGGCATCCAGCGTTCGGCGAAGGCGATCGTGTACTGATACTGATAAGGCAGCAGCAGCCCCGCCGCCAAACACATCCCGCCCGCCAACAGCAGCACCGGGTCAGCCGCCGACCACATCCGTCGTCGGTGTCTTGCCAAGCCGGCGGCCAGCCAGCCGCCCAGAACAGCCAGCATCACCGGCTCAAGCGGCCCGCGCAAGCCGCCGTAAACCGCTTGCGGCAACCAGCCGGTGAACAGTCGCAGCCCGATGGGCGCCGTCCAGACAGTTTTGTGCGATACGAGCGCGGTGGCGTTGCCAATGCCGGCGTACGTCGCAGCCGCTAATGTCGCTGGCGGCAGCAGCCAGAGGCTTTCACCGAGTAATGTTCGCCAGGGTCGCCGCAGCGCTGCACCCGCCACGCCGAACCAGAGCAGCGCCAGCGCGAACCACAGCGCATGCGCGGCGTAAAGCGCAGCCGCCAGCCCGACCAGCAGCGCCCGCCGCCGGAGCGTCGCGGGCGCGTCGGTCGTCGTCACCTGCACCCACAGCAAGAACAACGGAAAGCCGGTCGTGAAGCTTACGAAGCCCCAGTAGAGCGTGTGGTTGAAAAACAGCGTCGTCGCCAGCGCGGCGGCGGCGGCGGAACGCCCGCGCCGGGTGGCGATCCAGTGCGTCGTCAGCGTCCAGGCCAGCGCCAGCGCCAACAGCATCGCCTGCCCGACCCGTTCCGGCGGCAGCGTCTGCCACAGCCCGCCCATCACCAAGTACGCCAAACTGTAGGGCGTCCACCACTGCACAATGTAAGTGACGCCGTTGGGCTGCGGCGTCCCGCGCAAGGTTTCCAGCCACAACCGTGTTTGCGCTACGTGCTGCGGCAGGTCGGTCACCGGCGGGAAGGGCGTGGTCAGCAGCGGTAGGGTTACGGCCAACGCACAGACGGCGGCGATGACCGGACGACCACCCGGCGGCTGAAGCGTACGCAAGCAAGCATGGGCAAACCTCATGGGCGTGCATATACTTGCGCCCGGCATGCCGACGCAACGCCGATTTCGTCGTCTCCTCATGTTGTCAACGTTTTTCTTGTGAAGGCTCTTTCGCTATGGCTCGCGACGGGACTGTTTTTGCTGGTCGGCGCGGTGTATGTGCTGACGAGTCCCGGTCGCATAGACATCATTGACGGGCAGTGCCGCTTTGAAGTGGCGCGCAGCCTCGTCGAAGTTGGAAAGCCCACCCTCCGCGACCCAATGCTTGTCTGGATCGGGGTACGCGGGCGCGATGGAAGGCTCTACAGTCACTACGGCGTCGCGGCGTCAGCCTTGGGCGCGCCGTTGGTAGCGCTGGGCAAGTTGGGCGACGATTGGAAAGGGGAACGGCAGCGGTTTTTGTTTTCGCTCACGTCAGCGCTGGTCGCCGCCGGGTTGGCCGTTGTCCTGCTTTACTTTTTGCTGGATTTGGGCGTCACGCCGGGAAGGGCGGTGCTTTGGACGCTCGTCAACGCCTTCGCCACGCTGACCTTCATCGGGGCGACGACGACGTTTGACAACGTACAGCAGGCGTTTTTTGTCCTGTGCGCCGCTTGGTGCGCCTATCGCAGTGCCCGGCGGCGGTCGGTCGGCTACGCCGTTGTGGGCGGTCTTTGCGCCGGTTGGCTCGTGAACTTCGTCGAACACCTAGTTTTGCTCTGGCCGTTTCTGGCGCTGATGTGCTCACGGGTGAGCGTAACCCCGCCGCCGCTGGTTGGAGACCTGCGCCCCTGGTTGGCGCAGCTCTGGACGGCGTTTTGGAAAACAACCACTGGGCGAGCGTCGCTGCAACGGATTGCGGCGTTCAGTGTCGGCTGTAGCGCCGGCCTCCTCCTGTTTGGTTTTTACAACGTGCTGCGCTTTGGCCACCCGCTCGACACCGGCAAGTTCAACATTCCAGGACATCCATCGTTTTTGGGGAATCCGCTCTACGGCATACCGGGACTGCTCATTAGCCCCGGCAAGGGCGTTATGTGGTACAGCCCACCAATTCTGCTGGCGCTCTTTGGCTACGCTGGATTGCGCGCCAAAGCGCCGATGACGGCGCGCATGATGCTGGCGGCGTCGGTCACATTGGTCGCCTTTCTGGGGTGCATTTCGTTTTACGGCGGCGATTGGTGCTGGGGGCCGCGCTACTTGTTGCCAGTTCTGCCGTTGTGGGCGCTGACGTTCGCCTTCCTACCACAACGGACGCTACTGAACTGGACGGCCGCCGTCATTGTCGCAGCTGGCGTCGGTGTACAGGCGCTAGGCCTGAGCCTTGACCACCAGCGGTTCTTTCTAGAGCGGTGTCTGCCGCCGCACTTCTGGGCGACCGATCCGGGGTTCAACTTTCGGGAAAGCGCGCTGCTGGCGCGTCCCTTTGAGCTGCTTGACCCGGTAAACCCGTCGGCCCGTGACTTGGCGTGCTGGTTTCGACCCGGTCCCTACGACGACGCCAACACGTACTGCCTGTTTGGCCTCGCCCCGGAACGGGCGGATGATTCGCCGCTATGGGCGCTCAACTTCGAAGTGTTTTACGTTGGGCGGCCGTGGGTCATCTGGATGCCGCGCCAGCCGCGCGAGCGGCAGCCGATTCCTATCCGCTGGTGGTTGTTTGGAACGCTTACGGCCGGAGCCGTCGGCGGAGGATTACTGGCTTACGGCTTGCGGCGATGCAGGGACGCCCTGTGAACTAATCGCTCCGCCGGCATATTCGGGGTGTCATTTTGACCCAGCCTGCCACGAAATCGAAGTGAGCTATGCTTCCCTCTGACGGACAGTACAAATGGGCGCGAGAGGTTCACTTTCCGGCCAACGCGGTTGCGGACAAAGGTTTGGAGCGGTTTTCGAGCAGGTATAGCGCCATACCCAGCATGGTGGCGGCCAGCGGCCAGACGCCTTCCGACCCCGCGAAGCGGATGACAAGGTGGCCATCCCCGTATGTGGCGGGAGCCAACTGGCGACCAGTTCGCTCCCACCAAGGGGTTGGCGGGTCGCCGCCGCTGCCCGACGCCTACGCCAGAGTATGGCCCTACCTCCTCTCCTTTGGAAACTTACCCTCGTGCTTTCCTAGAACGAGAAGTCAACAGACCGCCGTTTGAGGCACGGCGGCATTCCACTGCATCCCAAACGGCAAGGCGTTTCACCGCGACTACCACTGCGCCCAAGCGGAGAGCGCCCTAATGATGCCGCAGAATCTCGCGCGCGATGACAAGCCGCTGAATCTCCGACGTGCCTTCGCCAATCGTACAGAGCTTGGCGTCGCGCCAGAACTTCTCCACTGGGTAGTCTTTCGTATACCCGTAGCCGCCATGAATCTGGATGGCTTCTTCAGCGACTTTGACGGCAACCTCTGAAGCGTAAAGCTTCGCCATCGCTGATTCGCGTGTCGTCCGTTTACCGGCGTCCTTGAGCACCGCCGCGCGCCAGGTCAGTAGCCGCGCAGCTTCGATCTGGGTCGCCATATCGGCTAGCTTCCACTGTGTCGCCTGAAACTCGGCGATTGGACGCCCAAAAGCGTGCCGTTCCTTGGCATAGCGCAGCGCCGCCTCGTACGCCCCCTGCGCAATCCCGACCGAGAGCGCCGCAATCGAGATGCGTCCACCGTCGAGAATCTTTAGGGCGTCCACAAAACCCTCGTTTTCTTGTCCGAGCAGATTTTCAGCCGGAACCTGCATGTCCACAAACGCCAAGCTGGCCGTATCGGAAGCGCGCATCCCCAGCTTGTTTTCCTTCTTGCCGCGTATGAAACCCGGCGTATCGGTTGGCACAATGAACGCCGAGATGCCATGCGTTCCCTTTGAGCGGTCGGTGCTGGCTAGTACGACGCAGGTGTCCGCGTAGCTGGCATGCGTAATGAAGTTCTTGCTGCCGTTGAGGACAAAGTAGCCGTTGCGCCGTACAGCCGTTGTGGCCAAGCCGGCTGCGTCGCTGCCGGAGCCGGGTTCGGTCAGTGCCCATGCGCTCAGCTTCTCGCCGCGCGCCAGCGGCGCTACATAGGTCTGCCGTTGGGCTTCCGTCCCAGCCATGAAAATGTGGTTTGTGCCAAGGGAGTTGTGGGCGGCGACGCCCAGCGCTACCGAGGGGTCTACGCGCGCCAACTCTTCGATGATGGTCACGTATTCGACATACCCTAGCCCGGCTCCGCCATAGGCTTCAGGAATGATGACGCCCATCAGCCCCATTTCGGCCAGCTTGGGTTGCAGTTCGAGTGGAAATTGCTGGGGTTCGTCCCATGTCATGACACGGGGCGCGATTTCAGCTTCGGCAAACTCACGAACTGAGAACTTAATGCGGATCTGTTCTTCAGTGAGGTCAATCTGCATAGACGCTGCTCCTGACCGCCGAAAGACGGCGAGAACAATTTGGACGCCCGGCCGAACCGCCTCGCACAGGCTCGGCGCTATAAAAGAACCTTATTCAACGATAAGCTAAAAATATCACTACGGCCAACGCCGACAATCCGCAGGAAGCTCTCCATGACGCAACATTTCACAGGTTCCAAACTCCTGCGCGGGCTTGCGCCGCTCGGCGTCGGAATTGCCGCTTGGGCCTTATGTCCAACCGATCTTGCCGCCAATGCGCGTCCGCTTACGGGGATTTTCGCTGCCGTCATCGCCGGTCTCATTCTGCAACCGGCGGCGGGCGGGCTGGTGGTCTTGTTGGGCGTCATCGCGGCGACGGCGACCGGCGCGCTGCCGCCCAAGTCGGCGCTGGCCGGCTACGGTGACCCAACGGTATGGTTGGTTTTAGCCGCCTGTCTGATGGCGCGCGCTATGACGCGCACCGGCTTCGGACGCCGACTGGCCTTTCAGTTCATCCGCCTAATGGGTCGGCGGACGCTGGGGTTGGGCTACGCGCTGGTCGCCGCCGACGTGGTTTTGGCCGCCGCCATCCCCTCCAACGGCGCGCGGGCGGGCGGCGTGCTGTTTCCGATTGTGAAGAGCGTCGCCGAAGCGTATGAGTCCCGTCCCGGCGCGACGGCCCGACGCTTAGGCGCGTTTCTGGTCGTCATGGTCTACCAGTGCGAAGTTATTGCCTGCGCCCTCTTCCTGACCGGACAGGCGTCGAACGTCCTCATCGCCAAGCTCGCCAAAACGACCGTTAATGTGGAGTTAACCTACGGCAGCTGGTTTGCCGGCGGCGTTGTCCCAGCGTTGACGTCACTGGTTATCGTCCCGCTGCTGCTTTACCGGCTGTTTCCACCGGAGATTACCCAGACGCCGGATGCGCCGCGTCTGGCGCAGGCGGAACTTGAGCGGCTGGGGCCGACGAGTTGGGACGAGCGGCTGTTAGCCGGCGTGTTTGTTTTCGTCATCGTGCTGTGGCTAACATCCGGCATTCCCAACGCGGACGTGTGGCTGCGCAGTCTTGGCTTGGAAGGACTGCTCAACTACGCCGTTGTCGCCCTGTTGGGCGTCGGCGTGCTGTTGCTGACCGGTGTGCTGACGTGGGAAGACGTAACAGGCGAACGCTTTGCGTGGGATGTTTTCCTGTGGTATGGCGGCTTGGTTCGGTTGGCGGAAGCTCTTGGTGAAACAGGGTTGACCGAGCGGTTTGCGCAGGCGGTCGCCGGTCAAGCGGCTGGCTGGGCGTGGCCCGCCGCTGGCTTGGTGTTGGTCGCCGCGTACTTCTACGCCCACTACGCCTTTGCAAGCATCACCGCACATGCAACGGCAATGTACGTACCGTTTCTCGTGGTCTTGCTCGCCGCCGGAGCGCCGGCGTTATTGGCGGCTTTTGTGCTGGCTTACGCCTCAAACCTATGCGCCGGCCTAACCCACTACGGGACGACCCCTGCACCGATTTACTTCGCCGCCGGTTACGTCGGTCAGCGGACATGGTGGCGGCTGGGATTGGTGACGTCGCTGGCGAATTTAGCCGTCTGGCTGACGATTGGCGTTTTCTGGCTGCGACTGCTGCGGTACTGGTAAGCCTGCGGCTGCGCGCCGTAGCAGACAACTTACAGGACGGAGAACACTTCCAGCGCATAGGCGACGCGCCCGAATGGCGCGCTGACCTGAACGCCCTGCACAAGGTCGCGCACTTCGGCCAGCATTTCGCGGGCGATAGCCAAGCCTTCGCGTTGCCCCGCCTCCGGCGAAGCATTGGCGCGGCGCATCCGTTCGAGAATGTCCGGCGACACAACGACGCCCGGCACTTCGTTGCTGAGAAATTCCGCGTTCCGGTAGCTCGTCAGCGGCCAGATGCCGGCGATGATGGGAATGCGACAGTGCTCAATCCGTTTGAGAAACGCGCGAAACATCGCTACGTCGAAGATCGGCTGCGTGATGGCAAACTCCGCCCCGGCTTCAACTTTGTATTCAAACCGGCGGATTTCGTAATCCAAATCCACAGCGCAGGGATTGACGCCGACGCCGATGAAGTAGGACGTTGGCTGCCCGATGGCGTTTCCACCCAAGTCAAGGCCCATGTTGAGCCGTTTGACCATGTTGGTCAGACCGATGGAGTCAATGTCAAAGACGGCGGTGGCGTCTGGGTAAGGACCCATTTTAGGCGGGTCCCCGGTGATGAGGAGAATGTTGCGCAAACCCAGCCCGGCCGCGCCCAGCAGATCGGAGGTCATCCCCAGTAGATTGCGGTCGCGGCAACAGTAGTGCGTCACAGTTTCAATGCCGACCCGCTGCTCGATGATGACCGAAGTGGCGATGGCGCTCATGCGGGATTGCGCGCGCGGGCCGTCAGGCACATTGACGGCGTCCACACCCGCTTCTTTGAGCAGCCGGACGCCTTCCAACATTTTGGTTGGGTCACAGCCGCGTGGTGGAACGATTTCGACGCTGGTGACGAACTCTCCGCGAGCAATCTTGCGCGCAAAGCGCGATTTTTCTTCGGTCGGCGTGATGCGGACGTCGGGGAGTTTGGTTTCGGCGACTTGGATAACCGGCTCCAGGCGTTTGGCTGGCGACAGCGCTCGGACGGCGGCCTTGAGGGTTTTGATGTGTTCGGGCGTCGTCCCGCAGCAACCGCCGATGAGTCGGACGCCTGTCTGAATGAGCCGCCGCGCATATTTTGCCATGTACTCTGGTGAACACAGGTAAATCTTGCGTCCGTGGAGGTCCTGGGGCAGGCCGGCGTTGGGTTGTGCGGAGAGGGGCTTGTCGGTGAGCGCCGCCATGCGCTCAATAGCTTCGAGCATTGGTTTGGGACCGACACTGCAGTTGAGGCCGATGGCGTCCGCGCCCCATTCGTCGAGCCGCCGGGTAAAAACTTCCGGCGCCGTTCCGTAACCGGTCGTTCCATCTTCGCCTACGGTCATCTGGGCGACCACGGGAAGGTCGGGCGACAGTTCCCGGACGGCCGCCAGCGCCTGCCGAATCTCGGTTAGGTCGGTGAAGGTTTCGAGTACGATGAGGTCTACGCCGCCGTCCAGCAAGGCTTCAGCTTGCTCGCGGAAAAACGCCTTAGCTTCATCAAACGAGGTTGGACCCCACGGCTCAATGCGGATGCCAAGCGGCCCGATAGAGCCGGCGACATACACCTGCGGCCCCACCGCTTCCCGCGCCAGCTTCGCCGCCTTGTAGTTGATTTCCTGAACGCGGTCTTGAAACCCGTAAGCCTCAAGCTTCGGCCGATTCGCGCCAAAGGTGTTGGTCTGGACGATTTCCGCGCCGGCCTTGACGTACTCGCGGTGGATTTCCTGCACGAGCGAGGGGTTGGAAAGCGAAATTTCGTCGTAGCAGCGGTTGACGTACACGCCTCTGGCGTAGAGCATCGTCCCCATGGCGCCGTCGAAGACATGGATGCCGCCGGCGGCAAGGAGTTCACGGAAAGGTTTGAGAGCCTTCATGGACGGTGGTTGCTTGGGCTGGACGCAAACTTCTGGACGCAAACTTTCGGTTCGGGCCGGAAAGGGCTGATTGTCGAGGAATACGGGCTGCGATGCAACTCGCCGGGGAAGCGGTTGGCGCGGTGCAGGCGCTGAGGCCCGGTGGACGCTGTTGGCGCTTTTGAAAAGCTTTTGGTTCCCCACGCCGCCGCCGGAAACGGCGCGCAAAGCAGAGCGACGATGGGCGCTTCTACGATTCTCCACCAACTTCGCATGCGGTTGGCGACAGCGTGCGGTCCAGTTTCACTCACAACGCTGGGGCGCGATCTCCTCAAAGCGCCGTGGGCGTCGCCGGAGCAAATCCGCCGGATTTTGCAACCTTTGCTTGCGCAAATCCCCGAAGCCGTTCTCGGCGACGACAACTGTCTGCGTTGGCGTCCGTCGTCGCCGGCGGAGAACTTCGCGTCTGCGCTGCTGACCGAAGCCCGCTTCGCCGTGGTTGATGTGGAAACGACGGGGCGCAGCGCGCAGCGGGGGCGGGTTACTGAAGTCGCCTGTGTCACGATTGAGCGCGGACGGATTACCGAGACCTTCACGAGCCTGATTAATCCCGGTGAACCGATTCCGCCGGCTATCAGCGCCTTGACCGGCATTACGGACGCCATGGTCGCCGCCGCCCCGCCTTTTGCGGCGGTGGCGTTCGACATACGGGAGCGTCTCAGCGCAGCAGTGGTGGTCGCCCACAACGCAGCCTTTGACCGCCGTTTTCTCACCGCTGAGTTGACGCGCGCCGATGAGACCTTTGTCTGGACAGCGCCGACGCTGTGTACGGTGCAACTTGCGCGCCGCCTTGCGCCCGGTCTAGACAGCTACCGATTGGACGCCGTCACGGATTACTTTCGGATTCCGAATGTGGCCCGCCACCGCGCATCGGGAGACGCCCTTGCGACCGCTAAGGTTTTCCTGCGATTGTTGGAACGGCTGATTGAGCAGGACATCTTAACCGTTGAAGCTGCGGCCGCGCTTATGACAAAAGGGCGGCGTACACATCGGCGACGACTTCAGCTTACCGGTGAGGATGAACACCATGAACGACGCGCGGGATGACTTTGAGCGCCCTGAGACGACCGACGATGTGGCTGAGCGAGAAGCTGCCTATTACTTTCAGGCGGCGTATCGGCGGCAGATGGAAGGCAAGCTTGAAGAGGCCATTCAACTGTACGAACGCTCGATTGCGCTTTACCCGACGGCGGAAGCCCACACCTTTCTCGGTTGGACGTACAGCTTTTTGGGCGACCTGGACCGTGCGATTGCGGAGTGTCTGCGCGCAATTGAACTCGACCCGGAGTTTGGCAATCCCTACAACGACATTGGCGCATATTTGATCGAGCGGGGCGATCCGCTGTCGGCGACGTTGTGGCTCAAGCGCGCGATGAAGGCTAAACGGTACGAGTGTTATTTCTACCCGCACTTCAACTACGGCCGGGTGCTTGAGTTTCAGGGGCGCTGGATGGACGCAATGCGGGAGTACAGTATTGCGCTGGCGTACTACCCGGAGTACACCGCCGCCAAAAAGGCCATCCGTCGGCTTCAGTGCCGGCTCAACTAACAGACTGAACCCATACCCTTCTGGCGGCGACTCTGGTCGCCGCTGTGCCGTCTGTGCCGGTGTCGCTTGTCCTGACATTTCTCAAACGGATGGCGGTCGTCATTCCCGTGATGTGGGCCGTCGTCACGCTGGTGTTTTTGTTGATTCACCTTGTACCCGGTGACCCGGTCGTGATGTACCTTGGCGACAGTGCGCGCCCGGAGGACATCCAGGCCCTCCGCCATAAACACGGCCTCGATTTACCGCTGTGGCGACAGTACGTTCGTCTGTGGATCGGGGCGTCCACGCCGGACGGCGCTGACAAACATCGCGGTATCTTGCGCGGCGACTTAGGCGAAACCTTCAGCGGTAAGAACGTCATGCAGGAACTGCTCAAGCGTTACCCAACGACGCTTAAGCTCGCCATCGCCGCCATCCTCGTGGCGGTCGTCGTCGCCATCCCGCTCGGTGTTGCAGCGGCGGTTTTCCGTGGGCGATGGCTTGATACGGTGATTTCCGTTGCGTCGCTAGGCGGCGTCGCGCTGCCCAACTTCGTCATCGGGCCGTTGGCGATCTTGCTCTTCGCCGTGTACCTTGACTGGCTGCCGGTCTCCGGCAGCGACGGCGTGGAACACTTTATCCTACCGGCGACCACGCTTGGCCTTGCCATGGCCGCCATCCTGACCCGCCTTGTCCGCTCCAGTTTCCTTGAAGAGTTGGGTGAGGATTACGTCCGTACGGCGCGCGCCAAGGGACTACCGGAGCGCGTCGTGCTGTTCAAACACGTTCTCAAAAACAGCCTCATCCCGGTCGTTACCATCATCGGCTTGCAGTTTGGGATTGTGCTCACTGGCGCAATCGTGACGGAAACCATTTTTTCTTTGCCGGGCGTCGGCGACCTGACGGTGCGCGCCATCAATGAGCGTGAGTACAACCAAGTACAGGCAAACATCTTGGCCATCGCGCTGACATATGTCACCGTCAATACGCTGACGGACTTGCTCTACCGTCTGCTTGACCCACGCATTGCAACGGATCGTTAGTCCGGTTCGGCTTTTTGTCCCGCCGGTCGTCTTGTTCTTGCAGGAGGAATCACACCGTGGAAGAGGAAAGCCCATCGCGTCTGCGGAGTGGTAATGCGCGGCGTCCGGCGTCCGGGGAAGTACCGCGCTCCAACCGTCCCAACATCACACCGGCTGCGCCCGTTGAAGACGACGCCCTGCCGCCGCCCGATTTGGCGACGCCGATGGCCAGTCGCCTGCGCAGCCTACGGGAGTCGCGCCCGCCGGAATCGTTCCAGGAGCCAGCCGCTATTCCCGAATTCAACCAGCCTTTCAACATCCCCACACCGTCGCTGTGGGAACGCATCAAGCGTTTCTTCGGCGGATAACCCCCTTTCTGAGCGTATTTTTTTTTCAAGCGCAATGGAGTCATCCCAATGGGCAAACTTGACGGAAAAGTCGCCGTCGTCACTGGAGCAGCGAGCGGCATCGGCGAAGCGACGGCGCGGCTGTTTCATGCTGAAGGTGCCAAGGTCGTTTTGAGTGACATTCAGGATGAGCGGGGAGCAGACATTGCCGCCGAACTCGGCGACCGCGCCGCCTATTGCCATGCCGACGTTACGCGGGAAGAAGAGATTGCGGCGCTGGTGGATTTCGCCGTATCGCACTTTGGCGCACTCGATGTCATGTTCAACAACGCCGGCGCACAGGGCGTTTCCGCACCCATCGCCGAAACGCCCGTCGCCGGGTTTGATCAGACGGTGGCGCTGCTGCTGCGCAGCGTCTTTTTGGGGATGAAGCACGCTGCGCGCGTGATGGCACCGCGTCGCACGGGCGGCATCATCAGTACAGCCAGCGTCGCTGGACTGCGCACCGGTCACGCGCCGCACATCTACAGCGCATGCAAAGCAGCCGTCATTCATCTAACCCGTTCCGTGGCGATGGAGCTCGCTGAACAGGGCATTCGCGTCAACTGCGTCTGTCCGGGCTTCATCGCCACCGGTATCTTCGGCAACGCTTTCGGGCTGCCACCGGAGACCTCACGCGCCCTGGCGCCGTTGATGGCCCCGATGCAAGTGAACGCCCAACCTCTGCGCCATGCCGGTCAACCCATAGACATTGCCCAGGCTGTCCTCTGGCTGGCAAGCGACGATGCGCGCTTCGTCACAGGCCACGCGCTGGTGGTGGACGGCGGCCTCATCGCCGGGCGATCATGGACGGAATATCAACGTTTGCGTGAGTTCCTTACGCAAGGCGTCCGGGCGGCGCTAGAGCAAACGAAAACCGCCGCGCCGGGCGCATAGGGCCTGTTCAGTAAAGTGGGACCGTTGGGTCAACTTCGCGCGACCAAGCGTCAATCCCGCCGACAAGGTTGACCAGCCGCGTGAAGCCCTTGCTGCGAAGGTAAGCGCAGGCGTGCATGCTCCGAATCCCATGGTGGCAATAGACGACGTACTCCTGCGTCGGATCAAGTTTCTGCGCCCAATCCGGCAGTTCACTCATTGGATGCAGCCGGCTGCCGGGAATCCGGTTGAACTCATACTCCCACGCTTCCCGTACGTCGAGCAGGTTGACGGATTCGCCGGCGGCAAGACGTTGCGCCAACTCGGTCGCCGTAATCTGCTGAATGTCCGTCATAGCCGCCTCAGGGATTGAGCCACCCAAACAAGCCATAGAGCGTCGTCTGACGCCCCAGATCGGCGATGGACTCGGTCAGTGGAATATTTTTCGGACAGGCTTTGACGCAGTTTTGCGCGTTGCCGCAATCCGTAATGCCACCTTCGCCCATGATGGCTTCCAACCGTTCGTCGCGGTTGAGCTTGCCGGTCGGATGCAGGTTCATCAACCGTACTTGATTGAGCACCGCCGGGCCAATGAACGCTGACCGCTCGTTATACTGCGGACACACCTCCATACACACGGCGCAGGACATGCAGGTGGAGAGTTTGTAACGAATCTCCGTGGTTTTCTGATCCAGCCGCGGCCCCGGCCCCATAGCGTATGTACCATCAATTGGAATCCACGCCTTGACTTTCTTGAGGTCGTTGAACAGCCGGGAGCGGTCAACCTGTAGGTCGCGGACGACCGGAAATTTCGTCAGCGGCTCTAGCGTAATGGGACCGGCTTCGAGTTTATCCACCAACGTACTGCATGCCTGTCGGGCTTTGCCGTTGATGACCATTGAACACGCGCCGCACACATGCTCCAAACAGCAGCACTCCCACACCACCGGCGTTGTCGCCTGACCGGACGCTGTAACCGGATTTTTTTGAATCTCCATCAAACAACTGATGATGTTCATGTTGGGCCGGTACGGCAGGGCGAACTCCTCCCAGCGCGCCGGCTTGTCGGGAGCGTCCTTGCGTTTGATTTTGAGAACAATCTTTTCACGGGTCATAGCGCCATCTCCATCCGGGGGCAGCGTTGATATTGAAATTGCATCTTCTTCCAAAGGGAGGCGTTGAGCAGCCGCCATCATTGGCGGCCGTAGGCTTCGTCATTCAAACTTTTCCGTGCCAAACTGCTTCCATTTCTGTTCGGCATGCCGAAGAAACACTGGTTTTCCGTTGAAAGCAGCGTCGGGCGTCATATCGCCGCCTTCGGCAAAATCCGGTAACTCGATGCGGGCGCGGCCACGCATGGCGTACTTCCGGGTGTTCTCGTACATGATGATTTTGAGCGTCGCCGGGCTGACATCGCCGCGACAGGCCGTTTTGTACATCACCCACGCCTCGGCAATCCCATTGCCATCCAAGTCGGTGATTTCCGTAGCGGGGAGAATGAACTCCGCCGTGATGTCCAGCGGACACTCGCGGACAAAGTCCTTGATTTGCCACGCCTTAGAAAACACGCCGTTCACGTTGACGAACCGGTAGGCGTACAGTTCGGCTTGGCGAAACTCATCCGATCCGTCCGTTCTCCGCTTCCGGCCGGGCGGCGTAAACTCGCCGGTCTCCGTCAGAATCAGCCAGTTTTCGCCGTTGAGGTCGTTCCAGCGGAAACCCTGCTTGAAGCCTCCCCTGTACAAGCCGTGCATTGCCACCGGCGCTGTTTCGACAGGCATCGCCTGCCCGACCCTCAGGCGACACGCCGCATTGGCGGACGGAATCGGACAACAACCGAGTCCAAACCCGACGACAAGCAGGAAACCGACGGCGGCACGGTACATAACAACCCCTAGCGTCAAGCGGCTTTCTTCTTGGAGTAATCCCGCTTGCGCGGCTTGATGAGGCTCACGTTGACATCTTCGTAGGTCAACTGCGGCCCTTCCGGCGTCCACGTGGCGATGGTGGTCTTCAAGAAACGCTCGTCGTCGCGTTCCGGAAATTCCGGTTTGTAGTGCGCGCCGCGCGACTCGTCCCGGTTTAGCGCGCCCAACGTGATGACCCGCGCCAGATGGAGCATGTTCTCCAGTTGGCGTGCATGCGGAATCGCCTGCGTCGCCCAGTAATTCTGCTCGTTGAGGTTGATGCGCTCGTAGCGTTCCAGCAGTTCTTGGAGTTTTTCATCTGTCTGGCGCAGCCGGTCGTTGTACCGAATGACCGTCACGTTTTCGGTCATCACGCGCCCCAGTTCTTCGTGCAGGATGCGCGGGTTTTCCGTCCCGCGCTTGTTTTTGAGAGCTTCGTTGATTGCCGCCTGCCGCGCCCGCTCACGCTCGAAAATCGGGTCTTGCAAGTCTTTGACCGAGTTGTTCTTGGCGAAGTTGACGGCGGCCGGCCCGGCGATGATGCCTGCATAGATGCATGACAGCAGACTATTCGCGCCCAACCGATTTGCGCCGTGAATAGAGTAGTCACACTCGCCGACGGCGAAGAGGCCGGCAATGTTTGTCTGCTGTTCGTAGTCCACCCACAGTCCGCCCATGGTGTAGTGTACGGCGGGAAAGACACGCATCGGCGTTTCACGCGGGTCTTCGCCGACAAACATTTCGTAGATTTCAAGAATCCCGCCCAGCCGGCGGTCGAGTTGCTCGCGCGGAATGTGGGTTAGGTCAAGGTAGACTTGGAACTTGCCGCCGACCCCATAGCCGTCCAGACACACTTGGAAGATTTCGCGCGTGGCGATGTCGCGCGGCACCAGGTTGCCGTATTCGGGATACTTTTCTTCAAGGAAGTACCACCGCTCCGAAACGGGAATGTCCTTTGGCGCGCGTCGGTCGTTTGGGATGCGCGGTACCCAGATGCGCCCCCCTTCGCCGCGCGCGCTTTCCGACATCAGACGGAGTTTGTCCTCGCCGGGAATCGCCGTCGGGTGAACCTGAATAAACTCCCCGTTGGCGTACTTGACGCCCTGCCGATAAAGCGCTCCCTGCGCGCTGCCGGTGCAGATGACGGAGTTGGTGGACTTGCCAAAAATCGCCCCGATACCGCCGGTTGCCATAACGACGGCTGCGCCAGCGAAGGCTTTGACCTCAAGCGACTGCAGGTTCATCGCCGTGATGCCGTAGCAGCGGCCGTTGTCAATGACGCCGGACAGGAATTCCCAGCCTTCGTACTTGCGCACCTTGCCTTCGGCTTCGTAACGACGCACCTGCTCATCGAGCGCGTAGAGGAGTTGCTGCCCCGTCGTCGCGCCGGCGAACGCCGTCCGGTGGTATTTGGTTCCGCCAAACCGACGAAAATCAATCAGCCCTTCAGGCGTCCGTGAGAAGGGAACGCCCATCCGGTCAAACATATAGATGATGTCAGGAGCCATGTCGCACATGGCCTTGACCGGCGGCTGATCGGCTAGAAAGTCGCCGCCGTAGATCGTGTCGTCAAAGTGTTCGTAGGTTGAATCTCCTTCCCCTTTGGTGTTGACGGCGCCGTTGATGCCGCCCTGCGCGCAGACGGAATGCGACCGCTTGACGGGGACGAGTGAAAAGAGGTCAACGGTATAGCCGAGTTCGCAGACCTTAATGGTGGTCATTAGGCCGGCCAATCCGCCGCCGACGACGATAATGCTAGGCTTTTTGTTCATGCGTACCTTGCTTCGTAATGTCAGGAAGGTCTATGGCAGAAAGGCGAACGCCGCTCGAACGCCGACGGCGAACACCGCAAAGCCAAAGACGGCGCAGGCGTAGGAGAACGCCTGCTGCGATCGCGTACTAACCGTAATGCCCCAGACAATGGCGAACGTCCACAGGCCATTGGCGAGGTGGAAGGCGGCCGAGAAAATCCCCAGCACGTAGAACGCCATAATCAGGGGCTGGGCCAGCCAGTACTGCACAATGGTGAACGCCTGATCAGGGTGGTGGGCTACAGCAAGCCCTAGGCCGCCGACGCCGAAGCGCATCGTCAGGACGTGCGCCGTGATGAAAACGAGCAAAATGACGCCCGTCACGCGCTGAAGCAAATAGTTCCAATTGCGCAAGTAGCTATAGCTCAGCACGTTGCTCTTCGCGGTGTAGGCGATGTACATGCCGTAAATCGCGTGAAAGGCAATAGGAAGCCCAATCAGAAACAGCTCGGCGAGCGGCAGCAGAGCGCCGGGTAGCATGTCCTGAATGCCTTTGACGGCTTCGTTGAAGGCTTCCGGGCCGGCGACGGCGTGAAAGTTTGTGTACAGGTGCTCCAACAGGAAAGCGCCAATCGGGATGACGCCGCTGAGCGAGTGAAGCCGACGAGCGAGAAAATGGTTACTCAGTGTGATGCTCATGGAACTTCAGCAAACCGGGCGACGCGCGTTTCAACCTTAATGGGAACACACACCAAGGTTTTGGGGACGACTTGGGGCGTCGAACGGCGACGAATCTCGGCGGCGCATCGTTGAGGGCCGGTCAGTCCAAAACCAAGACGCTAACCGCCGACGGAGGAAACCGAAGGGATTATAGGCCAAGCCCTATTGAATGCAACGGACTTTCGTGCGTGAACATACGTTTTGCCGGTCGGTTTTGCCGTCTTGCCGCCGGACGGCGACCGCGCGCAAATGACGCGCCGACCCCACGCCGCAACTCCCCAGGGTTTTCCTTGCAGCGGAAGGCAAGTTGCACAGACGCGGTTGAATTCGGCATAATCGTGTTTCAGCACGGCGTTTCGTCCGTGCTGCCACCTTCCCTAAATTTGGCGTTCGGCTGGTCTGCGCTATGCAATTCTTCCGCTGCTATGCTCCCTCGCTCCGCCTGCGTGTAGCGTTGACCTGCCTGCCGTTGCGGCGACGCGCCGGCCTGTTTGCTGACTAGACCTCCCTTCCAGAGAGCGCCGACAAAGCCGCGCATCCTGTGCGCCGACTGGGTTTGTTTTCATGGAGGTCGTTATGTCAGCCGCCATTCCTACGCTTACCAAGTTTCCTCAGATTGTTACGGAACTACCCGGCCCTCGCGCCAGAGCCATCGTTGAAAAAGACCATCGCTATGTTTCGCCGAGCTACACTCGTCCCTATCCGCTGGTCATTGAGCGCGGATGGGGAGCAATGATTCAGGATGTGGACGGCAACGTGTTTTTGGACCTGAATGCTGGCGTCGCTGTCTTAGCCACCGGGCACGCCCATCCTGAAATTGTCGCCGCCATCACCAAACAGGCGTCCGAGTTTGTCCATATCGCCGGTGCGGATTACTACTACCCACAGCTTGCGAACATTGCCGAGCGTCTTCAGTACGAAACGCCGGGGGACTTTCCCAAGCGCGTTCATTTCGGCAACTCTGGCGCGGAAGCCGTCGAGTGCGCGCTGAAAGTAGCGATGTATGCGACGCGCCGGGCGAAGTTCATTGCCTTCTTCAACAGCTTTCACGGGCGGACGTTAGGGGCGCTGTCGCTAACCTCGTCGCGTTCAGCGCAGCGGCTTGGCTTCGGCCGCGCCGCCTTGGATGTGACACACATTCCGTACGCCAATTGTCTGCGCTGCGCCTACGGCAAAACGCCCGATACGTGCCACGTTGAGTGCGTGAAGGTCATTGAGGAACGGCTTTTCAAAACCACCTGTCCCAAAGAGGAGGTCGCCGCCATTGTTGTGGAGGCCGTTCAGGGTGAGGGAGGCTACATCGTTCCGCCGGCGAAGTTTCATCACGAGTTGCGCCGCATCTGTGACGAACACGACATCATTCTGATTGTGGACGAAGTGCAGTCCGGGATGGGGCGTACCGGCAAGATGTTCGCCATTGAGCATTTCGGTGTGACGCCGGATGTGCTGTGCATAGCGAAGGGTATTGCGTCGGGGCTGCCGTTGAGCGCGACGGTCGCCCGCGCCGATCTGATGAACTGGCATGTCGGCGCGCATGCCTCAACCTTCGGCGGCAACCCAGTCGCCATCGCCGCCTCGCTCAAGACCTTCGATCTGCTGCGCCAAGGGTTGCTCAAGAACGCCGCCGAGATGGGCGAGCGAATGCTGGGCGGCTTGCGGATGGTACAAGCGAAGTACGCCGACCGGATCGCCGACGTACGCGGTTTGGGGCTGATGCTCGGCGTAGAGTTTGTGACCGACCGCGCAACCCTGACGCCGGACGCCGCGTTGCGCAACCGCGTTGAGCAGGAATGCTTCCGGCGCGGGCTGATTGTCTTGGGCGCAGGCGACTCAACGATTCGCTTCTCGCCGCCGCTTGTTATAGACGCCGACCAAGTGGACTGCGCCGTGGAGATTTTCTCCGAAGCGGTTGGCGCAGCCATCAGAAGCTGACGCTTTCCCCAGAGAGGAGGTATGCCATGCAGCCGACACCTTACTCGCCGCCGTCCCAACCGGCGGCCAAGAAAAGCAATATCTGGTTATGGGTACTGGTCGGCTGCGGCAGCCTTACCGTCCTCGGCGTCATTATCGCTGCCGTTGTGGCGTACTTTGCCTACTATGCGTTTAACCAAGCGGCCAAGAATCCGGTGCGGACAGCGGCGAAGGTTGTCGAACTGGTGAACCCTGACATCGAGGTGATCTCGGTGGACGAGGAAAAACAGTTGGTCACCTTCCGCGACAAGAAAACCGGCACGGTCACAACTGTCTCTCTCGAAGAGCTACAGAAGCAACAAAAACAAGGGCAATCAGGCGGGAAACCGGCTGACGATGTAGCTAAAGGCGGGCCGCCGCCCGGTTCCACCACGCCGGGCGGCGGCGACACGGCCGACCTTCCAAACTGGGTGGTGCTGTATCCAGGGGCGAAGGTAATCGCTAAGACGACTTCCAGCGGCGGCGACAAGGTTTCTGGTACGCTGATGCTTGAAACGGACGACACCGTGGAAGCGGTCTTTAGGTTTTATGAAAGCAAGCTGGACGGTGTTGGTTTCACGGTGACGCGCACTACGGTCGGCGGCGTCCGAGCGCTTTCCGCCACACGCAATTCCGGCGAAACGATTACCGTTACGGCCTTCCCAGAAGAACCCGGCGATCAGGAGGACACGCGCATCATGCTGAGCTACGAGTCGCGCTGACTGAGCCACTAGCCAGACGCAGACTTCACCGGGCGGCAAGTGAAGATTGTTGTAGAGCGTTGGCCGGCTCTGCAATGGAGCCGACTGCCGGACTTGAACCGGCGACCTACTGATTACGAATCAGTTGCTCTACCAACTGAGCTAAGTCGGCTCATTTCGACTCGCAGACGGGGATGATAGCACGCCTGTCAAGGCATTCAGGTTGAGTTGGCTTGGATTCACCGCAAGCCGCTTGCCCTAAACGTTGCCGAACCGCTACGTTTTCGAAACTATATCGAGTCGGAGGTAACGCCAATGGAAACCAAGCCTACCATCGAAACGGTTCTAGAGCGCCTTGCGGAGCAGACGGCGCTGATTCAGCGGCTTGGCGAGGAAATCACCGGCGTCAAGGGCGAAGTCACCGGCATCAAAGGCGAGATTGCCGGCGTCAACGCAGAGATAACCAACATCAAAGGTGAGGTTGCTGGTATCAAGAGCGAGATTACCGGTATCAAGGGCGAGATTGCCAGCGTCAAGGGCGAACTCGCCGCTCTCAAAGCGATGCTTGAAACCATAGATGCACGGACACACCGGATTGAAAACCGCGTCAACGTTTCAGGCCAAGACGTGTTGGATATGCGCGCGTCCGTCCAGCGGATGGATGTTGAGTTGTTGAGCTTGAAGGCCGTTCCGTAAGCGGACGCCTTGCGAATAGCCGCGTCCGCAGGGCGTCTGGCTACCTTTTCGTCCGTGCGCGGCGCACATCGTCCACGGTCGGCGGGTTGACGTTCCAGACGGCGATGACCTTCCCGTTCCTGAGTAAAACAACACGCGGCGTATCGCCGTCCGCCAGCAGGCGCTTGAAATCGTCTTTGCTGATTTCGCCGAGTTCAAACTTCGCCCCAAAGCGTTGAACGAAGAACTTGCGTCGCCACGCTTCGTTGGGGCAGAGCGCGACAAAAAGGGGAAAATCCTTCACGCCGACGTAGGCGTTGAGTTTGGGAACACTCTCCTGACAGTGGCTGCATTCCGTATCAATCAGCGCCACAAGGCGTTCGCCGGTTGCGATATTGGTCGTCACGCCCGACACTTTGACCTTTGACCAATCGCTCCCGCCCAGAGGGAATCCGAAGGCAAGCGGCGTCATGAGTCCGAAGGCGGCGCACAGCGTCACAACGCCGACGCGCCACTGCGCGGCAGGACCACTTCGCGGTACGGCGGGGTGTGGGACGCCCGTTCCCCGAACCAGCCAACCGGCGATCAGCGTCACCATTAGCATCACACCATCCTCCAGCAAAGCTTCTTTTGGGCTGCGCTTGAGCTGCGACCCGAAGCAACCGCAGTCTTCAACCGGAATCCCGGCCGCCAGCACCCAGCCTAATGCACCCATGAAGACGAGCGTCAGCAGCCCGGCGCCGCCCAGCGCCCAGCGCAGACGATAGCCGACGATGAGCGCGCCGCCCAGCGCGCACTCCGCCGCGAGTAGCCCCCAAGCAACGACCGTGGCCGGCATACCTCCCGGTATGATTTGAAAACTCGCCACCTGCCGAACGAAATCAAACGGCTCCAGCGCCTTGATGACGCCGGCGGAAAGCCAAACCACGCCCAGTAGCGCCGCCAGCGCCCAGCCGACATAAAACCGGCGAGGAAGCGTTGGGGACTCAATGGCCTCGGTTGTGACGGCTTCAGGTGTTTGCGGTGGTGAGGAAACAACCGTTCCTTCGTCAGACTCACGCATATCCGCTCATCCCTAGTATCGTCTATCGGCTGCCATCAGACTCAATCCTGCCTTCTCCGCGCTCGAAGGGGAACGCTCGAGGCATCACATGCCCACTCCAGCCCATTCGACACGGGCAATGTAGCAAGCGTTCCCCGTCAACGTCACTTCATCCGTTACGGCGTCCCACGCCACCTCCAGCGCGCCCTGCGCGGTGTGCACCGTCACCGCACGGTCAACCAACCCCTTGAGCATCGCCGCCACGGCCGCTGCGCACGCGCCTGTCCCGGAAGCGGTGGTGTGGCCAACGCCGCGCTCCCAGAAAGCGACATCAAGGTTGCGTCGGTCGCGGACAGCCGCAAACTCCACATTCGTTCGATTGGGAAATGCAGGATGGCGTTCGAGTTGCGGCCCAAGGCGCGCCGCCGGCGCAGTGCGCGCGTCGTCTACAAACACTGTACAGTGCGGGTTGCCGATGGATACAACCGTCGCCCTGACCGTCTCCGCGTCAACCTGCAAGGCGACATCCACGAGCGGCGACGGAAGCCCGGCCGCCATCTGGAAAGGTATCGCTTCAGCCGTCAAGACCGGCGAACCCATCTGAATCGCACAGCGCGTCTCCAAGCCGGACGAGTTAAGAAAGGCAACTGTGCGCACACCGACATCCGTCATCACGCGCAACGAGTCTTTTTCCCAGCCGAGGATGCGACGGATATACGCTGCGACGCAGCGCAGGCCGTTGCCCGACATTTCAGCGCGCGAGCCGTCGGCGTTCCAGAGCGTCATCTGATAGTCGGCCTCGTCGGTGTTGCTTGGTTCGACGGCGATGACGCCATCCGCACCAACGCCGCAGTGCCGCTCGCAAACAGCGCGCGCCTGATGTTCGGCGTCGGCCAAGAATGCTACCGCGCCTGCCTGCCGCGCGTCGAAAACTAGAAAGTCATTGCCTAGACCGTGAAGTTTGTGCAGGACGAGCAAGACGAATCTCCCTTGAACGGATGTTTAGTGAACGCCCCCCGTCGTCAGCGGAAACATGCGCCGGGCCTGCGCCAGCCACACCTGCGTTTGTGGATCGTTGGGATGCTCCCGCAGGATGCGCCAAGCCGCTTGCCGCGCCGCCGCCAACCAGTCGGCGTCGCGCACAATGTCGCCGACGCGAAAAACCGGTACGCCCGACTGCCGGACGCCCAATATTTCACCGGGACCACGCCACAGCAGGTCTTTCTCCGCAATGGCGAAGCCGTCCGGCGTTTGCGCAAAAAACATCAAGCGTTCAAGGGCTTCCGGCGATACGCTATCCGGCGTCATCAGTACGCAGTACGATTTGGCCGCGCCGCGTCCAACCCGCCCACGCAGTTGATGCAGTTGCGCCAGCCCAAACCGTTCGGGATGCTCAATGAGCATCACAGAAGCGTTTGGTACGTCAATACCGACTTCCACCACGGTCGTCGTCACCAGAATCTGAATCTCGCCCGCCGCGAACTTTTGCATCACGGCGTCTTTTTCCTCGGCTTTCAGCTTGCCGTGCAGCAGTCCGACGGTGAACATCGGAAACACGGCGCGTTGCAAGTGTTCGGCGGCCGCCGTTGCAGCAGCGACATCCAGCTTTTCGGATTCCTCCACCAGCGGATAAACAATGTATGCTTGGCGGCCAGCGGCGCACTCCTGCCGAATAAAGTCGTAAACGCGCTCTCGGCGGTCATTACCGCGAACGGCCGTCACGACCGGCTTCCGGCCCGGCGGCAACTCGTCAATGACGGAAACATCGAGGTCGCCGTACATCGCCATCGCCAAACTGCGCGGAATCGGCGTCGCCGTCATCACGAGGACATCCGGCGCGACGCCCCGCGCCACTAGCTTTTCCCGTTGCAGGACGCCGAAGCGGTGCTGTTCATCAATAATGACCAAGCCGAGGCGGGCGAAAGTGGTGTCGTCCTGAATGAGCGCCTGCGTGCCGACGACAATATCCAGTTCGTGCGCCGCCAGCGCCTTGCGGACGGCTTTTTTCTCCGCCGCCGAGAGACGACCGGTCAGCGCCGCCACGCGGTAGGGTGTTCCGGCCAACCACCGCGTCAAGGATCGGTAATGCTGCTCAACCAAAATTTCCGTCGGCGCCATTAGCGCCGCCTGCCAACCGTTTTCGACGGCAACGATCAACGCCTGCAAGGCGATGATGGTCTTTCCCGAACCGACATCCCCCTGCAACAGCCGCGACATCGGTCGGTCGCCGGTCATGTCAGCGACAATTTCACGGATGACGCGCTTCTGCGCCTGCGTCATCGGAAACGGCAACGCCTCACGGACGCGCGCACGAATGGCGTCTGTCACGACCATCGTCGCCTTGCCGCCAGCTTGCTCGCGCTGGCGGCGACGATCGCCTAACGCCAACGTCAGTAGAAAAAACTCCTCTAGCGCCAAGCGTGCATGCGCGGGCGAGCGGCGCACCTGCAGATCGCTGAGGTTCGCACCGACGCTTGGGAAATGCACTGCGCGGAAGGCGGCGGCCTTGGTCGGAAGCGGCCGGCATGCGCCAACGCCAGCGCGTAACTCGTCCGGCAGTCCGTCGTCAGAAACCTCACCTAACGCTTCGAGGATGCGGAACATCAGCGTCCGCAACGCCCGCGCGCGAAAGTCGCCGAGCTTGCGATACACCGGCACACAACGTCCAACGTGGATGGTCTCCGGCACATCGTTGTCGGCTTCGTCGTTGAGCAGTTCGTATTCCGGGTTCTCCACTTGATAACATTGGTGACGATTCGAGAACTGCCACTCACCGTAGAGAATCACCCGTCGCTCGGCTGGAAAGGTCTGCCGCAAATAGGGTTGATTCCACCAGTAGGCGCGAATGCGGCCAGTGTCGTCGCGCCCGACAAACTCAAACAGGGTGAGATGTTTGCCGTTTTTCGTCCGAATAGGAACGGTTGACGGCGCGTAAACTTCGACCACGACGGACGCCGTCATCCCGTCCGTTAAGTCCCGGATGCGCGGCAAGTGAGAGCGATCCTCGTAGCGAAACGGGAGGTAAAACAGCAAGTCCTCCACCGTGACGGCGGCCGCTGTCGGTTTGCCGACCACTTCGGCCAGCGCGGCGGCCAACTTGCCGGCCGTAGCTGTACCCATCTGCCGTAGGTAGGTCGGAAGCTCCATCAATGGCGTCGTCAGCGACAGGCAGGCCGACATACGAAAAACCTTACCGGTGGTTGTCGGAGGTGGGGTTGACTTGCCAATCGGCAGCCGGTGAAGCTTACTTTGTTCGGTCGGCGGTTGGCGATAGGTCGCCGGGCGACGGCTTGCCTGCGTCGGATGAGGACCGGGCACGTTGACGGCGATCTCGACCGAAGTTTTCGCCCAGTCAGTTGATAGTTGGCGAACGGCCGGCTGGACGGCTGCGAGGTAGCGGGGCAGTCACATCGTTATGGCAAGACGCGGACATCCGGCGACGCCCTCCATTCTCGCTCATAAAACATCGCTTAGAAGCACATTGAGAAGCCTGATTCGCTGAGCTGTGTTGACATATGCTCTGCGCGCCCTGCAAGGAAAACGGTCGGCAGTGACACAAAATGGACGAAAGGCAGGACGCCATGACCGACGCCGAACATCCCGCGTTACCCGACGATTGGGCGCTGGAAGCTGTCCTGGGTCCAGACGGGCGACTGGCCCGAACCCAGCCCGGCTTTGAGTTTCGTCCGGGGCAGTTGGAGATGGCGCGCGCCGTCGCCGACGCCCTGCAGCGGGGCGGGCATCTGTGCGTCGAGGCCGGCACGGGCACCGGCAAAACGCTCGCCTATCTCGTCCCAGCCGTTTTGCAGGACGAAGTCGTTGTCGTTTCCACGGCGACCAAACATCTTCAGGAGCAAATCCTGGAGCAGGACATTCCACGTCTGGAGCGGGCGCTGGGACGTCAGCTGCGCGTGGCGCTGCTCAAGGGGCGCAACAACTACCTGTGTCTGTACCGGCTGGGGCGCTTTGACGAACAGGGTCGCCTGCCGGGCCTCGACGACCTGCCCCACCTGGACGCCATCCGCCGCTGGGCTTGCACCACAGAAACCGGCGACCGCGCCGAGTTGACGGAACTGCCGGAGGACTGGCCACTGTGGAGTCAGCTTGACGCGCGCAGCGAAATCTGCCTTGGGCAACAATGCCCAAAGTACGACGATTGCTTCGTCACCCGCGCGCGCCAGCGCGCCCGCGCAGCCGACCTGATCATCGTCAACCACCATTTGTTTTTTGCCGATCTGGCGGCGCGGCACAGTGCGTACGGCGCGTTTTTGCCCGACCATACCCGCGTCATTTTTGACGAAGCGCACGAAATCGAAGACACCGCCGCCAGCTACTTCAGTCTGCAAATCAGCAACTACCGTTTCGCCGAGTTGGTGCGCGATGTGGAGCAAGCCTTCATTCCCGACGAGTCGGCGGCGGGCGAGGTTCGGCGGGCCAACACGGCGGCGCGCCGTGCGGCCGACCACTTCTGGCGGTTTGTCGGTGGCATCTGCCAAACGGCGTGCGGTGCAACGGACGGGCGTGGGCGCTTGTTGCCGGAGGACTTTCACGCGCTGACGGCGGAAGGGGTGTTGGCGGACAAAGCGACAGCAGCGGTCGACGCCGCCGAACCGGTTGTTGCGGACGGTGTGACGGCGCTGGCGGGAGCGCTTGAGCGGCTGGCCGCGGCGTTGCAGTCGGCGGCGCAGTGTTCGGCCGCCGAACCCGCTGTCCAGCGCCTCGCGGAACGCGCGCGCAGCCTCCGCAGCGACTTACTGCACATTGTCGGCGGCGCGGACGACAACTACGTGTACTGGTGGGAAAAGCGTGGACGGGGGTTGTTTTTGCAAGCCACGCCGATTGACGTAGCCGGTCTGTTGCGGGAGCAGTTGTTTCGGCGACTGGAGACCGTCATCCTAACTTCCGCGACGCTGACCAGCCACGGGTCGTTTGACTTCATCCGGTCGCGGCTGGGGCTGGAGGAAAGCGATGAACTCCTCATTGACTCGCCCTTTGACTACCGCCGGCAGGCGCTGCTTTATTTGCCGCCGGGGCTGCCCGACCCCAACGCGCCGGACTTTACGGACGCGGCGATTGCCGAAATCATCGCGCTGCTGACCATCACGCAGGGGCGGGCGTTTGTGCTGTGTACGAGCCTGAGTCAGATGCGGCGGCTGTACGAGGGCGTCCGGCGGCAGACGGCGTTTCCGTGCCTTGTGCAGGGGGAAGCGCCGAAATCGCGTTTGCTCGAGGTGTTTCGCCGGACGCCTGGCGCCGTGTTGTTTGGGGCGGCGAGTTTTTGGCAGGGCGTGGATGTCGTCGGGGAGGCGCTGTCGTGCGTCATTGTGGATCGGCTGCCGTTTCCCGTGCCGTCCGACCCGCTTGTGGCGGCGCGGTGTCGCCGGATTGAAGCGGAGGGCGGGGACGCCTTCCGCGCCTACAGCCTGCCGCAGGCGGTTTTGGCGCTCAAGCAGGGTTTGGGGCGGTTGATCCGGAGTGGGACGGACCGGGGTGTGATGTGCCTGCTGGACGTGCGCATTCGGAAATCCTACGGGCGGGTGGTGCTAGGCAGTTTACCGGCGGAGTTGCCCATCACCGAGAGCCGCCGTGAAGTGGAGGCGTGGTTTACACAGGCGGACGCCTGCGTTTGAGGCGCACATCCGGGGTGGAACGCCGGAGGTTTTACGACCGCCGCGCCGCCAAGTCGGGTGCCTTGCTCGCCGGGTCGGACGCTGGGAGTCCGAGTTTTTCCCGAATGAACGCTTCCGCTTCGGCTTCGATGAGTTCACCATTGGCGACCGTGACGTGCTCCGCCAGAACCTCCCCCGTAGCGTTCATTGCCGCCGGTTCAATGAAAACGTTGTAGGGCGAGCCGTACGTGCGAAAGTCACCGGTCAGCCGACGGTACAGTGCATGCGGCGTTTCGCCGACTTTGGCCCGATCTTCCGATTCAATCACCACCGGATAGGGTGGGCCGTTCGCGCCGAAGAAAGCCTTGGCTTCGGCCGCCGCGCCGTACTCGTTGACGGCGATGACGCCGAACCCGTGCTCCCGATACTTGGCGTAAAGCCGTGCCACCACTTCCGACTCATAGCGCCAGTTGCCGCACCACGGCGCGAAGTACACGACCAGCACAAGTTTCTTGTTCTTCGCCCACGTGCGCAGGTTGACGGCGTCGCCGGTCAGCGCCGGGTAAGTCCAGTCGCGGTAGTTGAGCTTGACTGTTTGCAGCGGAGCGTACTCATGGCTGTCCTGATGCGGCCTGCTTGCAGCAACCCGCTGCGTCGCGCCAAGAGCCGCCAAGCAGAAAAGCCAAGCGGCAAAGAACAATCGGTGGCGTTTCATTTCGCTGATCCTTTGGCGGGTTGGTTCTTGACGGCCTTGCCAAGGGCGGCGGCGAAGACCTCACCAACCTCGTTGACGTAAACAAACTTCAGACCCTTGATAAGTTCAGCTGGAATATCGGCGACATCCGGCTGGTTTTTGGCCGGCAGAATGACCACTTTGACGCCGGCGCGACGCGCGGCCAGCACCTTTTCGCGGACGCCCCCAACGGGCAGTACGTCACCGCGCAGCGTGATTTCTCCTGTCATCGCCACAGAACGCTTGACCGGACGGCGGGCGAGCGCTGAAACCATGGCCGTCACCATCGTGACGCCGGCCGATGGGCCGTCTTTGGGAATCGCGCCTTCTGGGACGTGAATGTGCAGGTCATGCTGCGCGAAGACGTCCGGGTCAATACCGAGTTCACGGGCGCGCGACTTGGCGTAAGAAAGCGCTGCATGGGCTGACTCCTTCATGACTTCACCGAGTTTCCCCGTCAGCAGCAAACTCCCCTTCCCGCGCAGCAGCAGGGCTTCAACGTGCATGACATCGCCGCCGACGCTCGTCCACGCCAGCCCGGCCGCTACCCCGATGCGATCCTGAGCCAGAATCGCGTCGGCTTTGAACTTGGGCACGCCTAGATACTCCACCAGTGTGGCCGCAGTAATAACTGTTTTCTGCGTCGCGCCTTCTGCGACGCGGCGTGCAACTTTACGACACACCTTGCCGATTTCCCGCTCAAGCTGCCGGACGCCCGCCTCGCGGGTGTAGCGCGCAATGATGCTACGCAACGCGCTTTCCGTAATCTTGATGTGCCGACTGGTCAGCCCGTTTTCAGCCATTTGCTTCGGCGCTAGGTGGCGCCGCGCAATAACCAGCTTTTCTTCCGGGGTATAGCCGGGCAAGCGAACGATTTCGAGCCGGTCGCGTAGAGCAGGCTGAATCGTATCTGTGACGTTCGCCGTCAACATGAACATCACCTTGGAGAGGTCAAATGGAACGCCAAGGTAGTTGTCGCGGAACGCGTGGTTTTGTTCCGGGTCAAGCACTTCTAGCAACGCCGCCGCCGGATCACCGCGAAAGTCGTGGCCCAACTTGTCCACTTCATCCAGCAGCATCAGCGGATTGTTTGTCCCGGCCTGCTGAAGCCCCAAGATGATGCGTCCGGGCATCGCGCCGACGTAGGTGCGCCGATGGCCGCGAATCTCGGCTTCGTCATGTACGCCGCCCAGCGAAATGTGGACAAACTTGCGCCCAATCGCCTTGGCGACCGACCGCCCCAGGGAAGTCTTACCGACGCCGGGCGGCCCGACCAGGCACAGCAGAATGCCTTTGGCGTCGGGTTTGAGCCGCCGGACGGCAAGGGCTTCCAAGATGCGCTCCTTGACCGGCTCCAGCCCATAGTGGTCGGCGTCAAGCACCGCTTTGACGTGTTGGAGATCAATATGGTCCTCCGAACTGGTACGCCACGGCAACGCTAGCAACGTGTCGAGGTACGTTCGCAGCAAACCAGCTTCGGCGGCGTCCGGGTGCAGCCGTTCAAGGCGTTTGAGCTGACGAATCGCCTCTTCGCGCGCCCGCTCTGGCAAGTCGGCTTCGGCGATTTTCTCCTGATAAGCGGCGATGTCGTCACCTAAATCGGAGACTTCGCCCAGTTCCTGCTGAATGGCTTTGAGTTGCTGCCGCAGGTAGAACTCGCGCTGGGAGCGGTCAATCTCGCCTTTGGCCTGACTGATGATTTCCTGCTGAACGGTCAGAATACCCACTTCCCGCGCCATCAGGTCATGAACCCGCCGCAGACGGGCGACCGGGTCGGTTTCTTCGAGGATGGCCTGCGCGTCGCTGATTTTGGCGTCAAGGTTCGAGGCGCACAGATCAGCTAGCCGACCCGGATCGTCCAGTGAGGCGGCGATGGCAAGCACTTCCGCCGAGATCGGCTTGCCAAGCGTTACGATGCGCTCCAGCAGGCTTTTGACTGCGCGCAAGAGCGCCTCAACTTCCAGACTGAGTTCGACGGGCGCTTCAGCGATAGGTTGGATTTGCGCCTGCAAGTAGCCGCCTTCATCGGTTACGCCCAACAATGCCGCCCGCGTCAAGCCCTGTACAAGGACGCGCACCCGCCCATCACCCAACTTGAGAAGCCGCATCACCATGGCGACCGTCCCGACGCGATGCAGATCAGCCTCAGTTGGATTTTCCTCCTCTGGGTCGCGCTGTGTTGCAAGGACAATCAGCCGCCGATGAGGCAACACGCTTTCAATCGCCCGCTGTGATTTCTCGCGCTGCACAAAGAGCGGTACGATG
This sequence comes from Chloracidobacterium sp., assembly GCA_025057975.1. Classification (NCBI taxonomy): domain Bacteria; kingdom Pseudomonadati; phylum Acidobacteriota; class Blastocatellia; order Chloracidobacteriales; family Chloracidobacteriaceae; genus Chloracidobacterium; species Chloracidobacterium sp. Next base: position 202,732 of record JANWUV010000003.1, on the reverse strand, counting down.
AGAAACGGAAAAATCACAATGTCGCGCAGCGGCAGAAGCGGCAGCCGGTCGGGAATGTCCATCGCCCCTTCGCCGGTCGTGGGAAGGTCATCGGAGTTTTCATGCGTCAGCGGCAACGCCATGCCGCTGACGCTCAGGATTTTTGACACCATAGGACGCCATCCGCAACGGCGACGGTCCTTGTAGGGTATCGTGTTTGTCCACGAGATGAAAAGTGGTCAGACTTACCTGAGACGACCATCCGCCGCCCCTGCAGAAGAACCCTAGGTCCGTGTTCCCACATCCGGGCGCGCGTCGCCGACCTTGGAATGGAAACCGGAAATTTTTGACAGTTCGGGGACATTAAACAACCCCTTTACACCATCTGCGTACAGAGGGAGTAACACGCTCGGATTCAACGGCGCACAAATTTGACCAAGCCTTACGTATCGAAACGAGGTCACGGAACTAGCAATCAGTCAATCCAACCCATTTCTCACCGCTAGGCTTAGTGCCGGGAGGTCCGCCTATGAGTTCGTATCCGGTCAGCGCACCAACAGGACAGTACACACCGAAGTTTTCAACCCCGTCACCGCACCCTGAGAGCCACGCTTGGGTTCCGCTGCTGTTTGGCGTCGTATGGACGACGCTGCTGGTCTGTTTCACGTACGTCGTGATTGCCCTGCCTAAGTACGACTTCCTCTGGGCGTATCTCCTGTCTTGCGCGGGCGTCATTGGGACGCTTTACCTGTTGCGGGTCATTTCCGAGCCGGTTGGCGAACTGCCGAAGCTTGACACTTCAGACCCCTACCGTCTGGCGTACCTCCGGGGGCGCGCCAACGAAGCCCTGCGCGTTGCGGCGGCGGTGCTGATGGAGCAGGGGCGACTGTTGCTGATTCGAGATGAAAATTCAGGTAGGGCGGAGCCGAAGCTAGCGACGGCGCTGCCCGAAGGTGATCCGAGTACCGCCAAGTTCCCGATTGAACGAGCGGTCTTGGACTTCTTCATGGTACCGCACAAGGCGGAGGAGATGTTCAAAACCGGCGGTCTCAAGATGCGGGTGGACGACATTTACAAAAACGAGCTGACGGCGCTTGGTTTCTTCCCTTCGACCGCGCAGCAAAAGCGACGCAGAGTGCGCGCCACCCTTGCCCTGCTGTTCATTCTTGTCGTCGGCGTTACCAGAATCACCGTCGCCGTCTTGGGCGGACACTACAACATCGGCTTTACGCTCATCATTATGCTGGCGGCCGCCGGCTGGGCGGTGACGTTCGGCGGAGAGTACCGCACCCGCTTGGGCGACCGCGTCGTAGAATCGCTGGCGTCGCTCTTTGACGGCTTGCGCGCCAACGCCGCCGACCTCAAAGCCAGAGGCGCGACCAGTCAGATTGCGTTGGTGGCCGGCGTTTACGGCGTCGCGGCGCTGCCGTCGGACGTTTTCCCGGAAGTGCGGGAAACCTTCCGCGCCGGGGTGTCCATCGGTTCTTCGTGCGGCAGCGCCTGTGGCAGCAGTTGCAGCAGCGGTGGCGACGGCGGCGGTGACGGCGGCGGCTGCGGCGGCGGTTGCAGCTAATGACGCCCTCGCTGTGGCGATGAATCCACCGATACCGGCAATGAAGCGACTAAGGACCGACCGCGTGGGTCTGGGATGGCGTGCGCCGCTGGCCGCCGACATCTTGGCCCACCTTGACCGCATTGAGGTTGTCGAAGTCATCGCCGATGACTATTTCGACGCGCCGGCGCGTGACCGGCGGGCGCTCCGCTGGCTTGGGCGGCAGGTTCCGCTTGCCCTGCACGGCGTGTCGTTGGGGATGGCCTCGACTGCACCGGTGGATGTCGTTCGCCTTGACCACATGGCGCGCCTCATCGAAGACGTGGAGCCGTGGTTTTGGTCAGAACACCTGGCCTTTGTACGCGGCGGCGGCGTGGAAATTGGTCATCTGGCGGCGCCGCCCCGTACGGAGGCGACAATTGAGGGCGCAGCACGCAATCTGGCGAAGGCGCGGACGATTGTCGGCTGTGCGCCGCTCGTGGAGAACATTTCAACCATCATCGAGCCGCCCGGCAGTCGGATGGACGAAGCCGCTTGGCTGCGAGGCGTTCTGGCGGCGACGGAAAATGATCTGCTGCTTGACCTGCACAATCTCTACGCCAACGGTTGCAACTTCGATTTTGACCCGCGTGAGGTGATCGCTGAACTGCCGATTGAGCGCGTCGGCTGCATCCACCTCGCCGGCGGCAAATGGGTGCAGGCGACGCGCTTCCCGGGCCGCCGCCTGCTTGACGACCACCGCCACGCCACACCGCCGCCGGTGTTTGATTTGTTGGAGGAAGTCGCCCGTCGTGCGCCGCAGCCGTTGGTCGTCATTTTGGAACGCGACGGCGACTACCCGGTTTTTGATGAGTTGCTCGCCGAGCTTGACGCCGCGCGGGCGGCGCTGGCGCGGGGACGTGCAGCGCGTTGGGTGGAAACCGATGTCGTCCCCACAGTTTGAAGCCTTTCTGGCGCGGCTTTACGCCGATGAAGCTTTTCGGGAGCGATTCTTGGCCGCGCCGGAAGCCGTCGCTGCGACGTTCGGCCTCACTCCGGAAGAACGCGCGGCGTTGGCAACGCTTGACCTGACGGGATTGGAACTGGCGGCGCGCATCTTCGCTAGGAAACTTGACTACAAGGCTGAGTATCAGCGTCGACAGAGTCGGTTGACGCGCTGGCGGCGCCGGCGGCGCGATTGGCTGGCGTGGCTGCGCCGTTTCGGAGACCTTCACCGACCGCCGAAGACGTAGGTCGCCGAAGACGGATGACGCTTCAGGCGTACAACCGTCTTATCCCTATGATTTAACCCTAGAGCCGCCTGCGAGCCGGTGAGCTTGGCGCATACCGGCGCTGCCACGCACGCCGGCGACCTCCCGGAACGGAGGGGGGAGTGCGGGACATGAAATAAGGTTACGGCGCGCGTTCAAAGCGGTCGCCGCGCCAGCGGAGCGCATAACGCCGGCGATTCTGGCCATCCTTGACGATGATGGTTGTGCCGTAGCGCGGCAAGTCGTAGATGCGGCAGTCGTCCGCCTCAAAGTCCCGGCATTCGGCGTAGTCGGGAATAACGGCGCGTGATACGTCCACGAGTTGTCCGTTCCGGTCGTCGAAGGCGTGGCAGACTGATCCCAGTTCATAATCCGCCGTCATCACGACAAGAAACGTCCCATCGGTTTTCCGAAACTTGGCGATGGTGACGGTGGGACGCGCGCCGTCGCCTGCGACTTGCAGGTAGCCATTGCGCTCGTCGCGGACGGTGACATGTTCAGGGCGGAGGAGTTCGCGGCGGCGCGTACGGGATGGTTCCGGCAGGTATTGGTCTGGAATGGCGAGGAAGTAGTCTACGACGGAGCGTGACGCGCCGCCTGGCTTGACGCGCTGCCCGGCGGTCAAAGTAAGCGGCCAACCAAGGCTGCCCAATAGGAAGGCGATATAGACGGCGCAACGTGCGACAGTAGTGAAACCGGCGTGAGCTAGACAGGGCATACCCAAGCTCCCAAAACGCCCCAAAGGACGGCAAGTGTTCATATGTGGAAGCCTGCGCCAAAACCCGCCTAACCCCATCCCTAAACCATAAGCGGAAGTTCGGACGCCGCCCGCCGACGCAAGGCTTTGGTCATTGGCTTGCCCATCGCTCGACACAACTGGCTTCCGACAGCGTATCTCTCCTCCGCCAGAGGTTGTCAGCGGATAAACTCGTAGCGCACACGCTCAAACAAACGCCCTTCGCCAGCCGCCGACTCGATGGTAACGGTGTCGAACTGCTCCACAACGGTCAGCAGTGAGAGGATGTTCTGTTCCAAGAAGGCGACTGGCTCATCCACCGCGTCTTCCTCAAGCGGCGTCAGACCTGAAACGCCGGCGGAGCCGATCATGCGGACAACCTGCCGATAACCCGGCGCGAGAGCGCGCAGGCGAACGACAGCCTGCCGGTAGGCGGAAGGGTTGTACGCCGGTCTATCTGGCTGTCCCGCCGCCGTCAACCGCGCCTTGAGTTGCTCCGCATAGGCGGCGGAACGGGCGATCACAACAAGATCATCGCTGACAAAGTACGCGCCGCAGCGTTCAAGCGACGCTCCGACGCGCAGCGTCGTCACGCCACTCGACAGAGTTTGCCACTCAAAAGACGGCATCGTCCCAGCGATGAAGAAACGCCGCCCAACGGCGCGCGCTATTGCTGCCTCGTACGCTTTAGCGTCGAACGGACGCGCGCACCGAATGGCGACCGCCCGCTCAAAAGCGACAAACGGCGAACCGCCTTCGGCCACGGTCTCGCCAAGTCGCGCCAGATATGTCGGCTGTGCGGCGCGAAACAGATTGGCCAGTTCCGTCTCCAACGGGTCGGTCAGCGGCGAAGAAGAGACCGGACGCTTCCCGGCAGTCGTCACCGGCGCGTTTGGGTCGTCCAGATCGCGGTCAAAACGCGCGTCGAGACGCTGATAACGTCCCCGCTTGGCGGCGTCACCGGCGATGTCCTCGATGTCTCGCAGGCGTAGCTGTTTGGTGGCTATCATCAGGCGCAGCGGCGGGAGTACTGCCTGCGCCGCCAACCGCGCCGCGCGTTCCGGCGCGTCGTTCTGAAGGGTTTCAACCACGGCGAAAGGAGCTGCGTCCAGCAGGCGCTCCACCATTGGTTGCGACTGCGCGGTGAAGGCCGCCGGCACAGGCCGTCCGGCTGTCAACGACCAGCGGCGTTCCTGTACACCGTCGCCTGTAAACTCAACATCCGCTAGGGTGGCTTCGATCCCGTCTAGGTCGGTCGCCGCCGCGCCGTGAATCCAGTAGTAGCTAAAATACACTTGCTTGCGGAGGCGGGGGAGGTCCGTCCAGAGCGTCAAATCGTGGGGCGTGAAACCGTCGGCAATGGCCAGCGTGGGGGCCATCGTCGTCAGAAGGTCGTCGCCGCTCCGGCCGCCTAAGTTGTCCAGTGCGCGCTGCATCAAGGCTTCCGTCGTGGTCACGATCAGCTTACCGGGCGGCGTCGCCACACAAAGCCCCTGCCGCAGCCGGCCGCCGTCCGTCGCCAACTCCCGGACGAGATAAGCCTGCCCGCCCGGCGTGGTTCGAACCTCAAATGTCGCCTTGCGGGCTAGAAGCGGCGTCGCCGCCGCCTGCGCCGCCGACAGTTCGGTGATGAACGCCAACTCCAGCTTGCCCATATCGTACAGAGCGACGGCCGTCGCCTTGCCGGCCATTTGTGCAATCACGTCCTCGGTCAGCGTGAGGCCGACGCCCGTCTCAAACTCGTTGAGGCGCTCGTTAAGCTTGGCCCACAGCCGCGACCGGCGAAAGGCGCGGTAGCTGTCGCTTGCATAGTAGCGGTCGTGAACCTGCGATTTCCGCCAACGCGCAAACAGATCGCTGAAGTCGCGCGCTTGGACGTAGGCCAGCGCGCCTTTCGGCATGATGCGTGCAAGCGCCAAACCATCATCAGCGTTCGCGCGGCGGTTGGCGGCGACGACGAGTGCGCCGGCGATGACAAGCAACACCACACCGGCGTAAAACAGCCGATGCCTCATCTGAAACAGGCTATGCATACGAACCTCTTCCCTTCCCAACCGCCGGAACGGTTCACTTCACCCGCGCGATCACATACGTCAGGTCGTCGTGTTGTGGGGCGTCGCCGACAAAATCCCGAATGGCGGCCGACAGTTGAGCTGAAAGCTCGGAGACCGGCAAGTGGGCGTACTGCGCTAACAACTCCCGCACGCGGTGTTCGCCGAACTCTTCACCCTGCGCATTGATGGATTCCGTCACCCCGTCCGTGTAGAGGAACAACACATCACCCGGCTCAAGCTGGGTTTCCTGCACTTCGTAAGCGCCCCAATCGAACATCCCCAAGCAGAAGCCGCCGCCGGCGAACCGCACCCATTCGCCAGTGCGCGGCCGATACAGAAGCGGGTCGTTGTGGCCGGCGTTGATGGAACGAAAGAGCCGGGTCTCCAGATCGAGAACGCCGTAGAAAAACGTGATGTAGTTGTACGACGGGGACGCCTTGTAGATGACCTTGTTGAGGCGCGTCACCGTTTCCGCCAGGTCGTAGCTTTCAACCAGCGCGCGGAAACTGGCCTGCAACGTGGAGACCAGCAGCGCGGCGGGCGTGCCTTTGCCCGAGACATCGGCGATCACCAGTCCCAGTTTTGGCTCATCAAACCGAATGTAGTCGTAGTAGTCGCCGCCGACCTGACGGCAGGAGAGGTTCACACCGATGGTTTCAACGGCGTCAAGGACGGGAGAACTGTCCGGGAGAATGCGGCGCTGGATAGCCGCCGCCACCTCAAGTTCCTTCTCGATGCGTTCCTTTTCGATAGCTTCCTGGTGCAGCCGGGCGTTTTCGATTGCAATCGCCGCCTGCGTCGCCAGCGCCAGCAAAAACTGTTCGTCCTCTTCAGTAAAGGGCGCGTAGCCGTCTCTGGTCTGTTTGTCACAAACCATCAGCGCGCCGACAACCTGCTCGCTGACGATGAGCGGCAGGATGGCGTAGTTTTTGTCGCCCCCATGTTCCCGCCGATTCAGCCGACATCCACGCTGGGTCGCAATCACAACTTCGTGGATTTCGCGCGGCTGCACCTGTTCTAGAGCAAGCAGCGTTTTAGGCGGATACTCGGCGTCCATGCCAAACGAGGCCGCCACCCGCAGTCCGCCCTTTTCAAGGGAAAACAACGCGCCTTCACTGGCGTCGAGCAGCATCACCGCCCGCTTGATGATTTCACTCGCCATCGGATCAAGTTCGTGCAACGCCCCGATCGCCAAGCCGACATCGTAGAGCGATTGCATTTCCAAGACCTTCCGTTTGAGCCGGAAGTTGGCTTCACGCAGTTCACCGATGATTTGAAAGTTGTAAAGCGCCAGTGAGGCATGCTGGGCCATTGTGGCCAACAACTGTAGGTCGTCCGACGTGTAATCTCCCCGCCCAAATTTGTCGCCGAGGCAAAGGACGCCAACCAACCGGCCTCCTACTACAAGGGGCATCCACAGGCGAGATGGCAAGGCCGCCAAAGCGGCGAGATCGGTGGCAGTCTGGTCAGCTAGGGGATGATCTTTGGTGAGTAGGTCAAGCGGCTTAGGGTACACCCGCAACCGCTCGGCGGCAGCGGACGGCAGGGGAACAACCGCGGGCGGCTCCATGCCGCGCGTGACAATCGGCCGAAGCTGCTCTGAGGCGGCGTCATACAGCAAAATAGCGCCTTTCGAGGTCGCCAGCGTTCCCAGAATCAAGTGGAGCAACTCACGCGCCGTCGTTTCAAAGCTGCCGCCGGCCGTCGTCGCTTCGCCGATGTCGGCCAACGCCGACAGACTGTAGAGCAGGCGTTCAATACGTTCTTCGCTAATGGCGGCCGATGAAACGGGCGTAGCAGTGGAGGGCGGCGACATGGTGAACTTCCCTGACAAACAAGAGTCACGCCATTGCAAGTCTCCGGCGGATCCAACCACTAACCGGCGAGCGCTTCAGCTTCCGTTTCGTAAACTTGGGCGTACTGCGTCAGACCCATGATTTTGAAAGTCTTGGCGATGATCGGCAACAGGCAGCAAAAAGCGATAGAGCCATTGAGTTCCTGCGCCTTCTCAATCATTTCAATCAGAATCGAGACGCCGATGCTGTTGACCAGTTGAGTCTTTTCGAGATTGAGCACAAACCGCCGATGGCCCTCGGCGGTTCGGCGATTGAACTCGTCTAGAATTTTCTCGCCGGCCAAGTTGTTGATGTAGCCTTCGACAGCAATCACAATCGCGTTGCCAGCCTGACGACTGGTCACTTTGAAGACTTCGTTACTCATGGCATCGCCGGTGAACGCGCCGGTCACCCTCCAGCCCTTGTTTTGTAATCACGCCTCTGTTGTCCGCCGCCTGTAAGCCGACGCCGGCTGCTTACGACCTTCAGTCAACTCAGGCGCACTTCGGACGCCGTTTCTTCATCACGAGTCGCGTTCCTTGGGGACCTGTAAAGTACGTCACCTCATCCATCAGACTTTCCATCAGCAGGCGTCCATAGCCGCGTTTTTGGAGCGGCCGCACGGCGGGCCGAGCAGATGGGTCAAAACCTTGTCCGAAGTCCTGCACGACAACCTCAAGCTCTTCATCATGGACGGCGAATTCCACGCGCACCTTCGGAATCTGGCTGCCGCTATGTTCAAAAGCATTGATGATCCCCTCGACTACCGCCAGTTTGACTTCAGCTACGCAGTCAGGGCCAAGCTGCATCTCCTCCGCCAGTTGCTCTGCGACCTTGGCGGCTTCAAGCTCCTGGTCATGCGCAATTGGAATTTCAAGCTCAATGCGCTTGAGAGTGTTTGCACTCATCGAGGACTCACCACGGCGGCAGGAATCAGGGAGGCGGTCGCCGACGCCGAAAGCCTCCCTTGGGCAAGCGGCGGCAAGCCACGCTCCGAGCGCGTTAGGCGGCGGCTACTTGACGGGTTCAAAGCCCTTGAATTCATACGTCACTCCAAACGTTACGCCGCTACGCGGACTGAATTTCGTCAGCCCAGCGACGCCGGCGAGGTCCCACTGAAAGCCCGCCGCCCGTAGACGTGCGCCAAGACGAACCTGCGCTTGGCTTTCTAAACCCGGCGCCGGCGTGCGGGGGTTATAGCGTCCGGCAATTTCACCGAGTACGTCCACTTGTTCCGTCACACGGTAAATAGCCGCCGCGCCGTAGGTCAATACGTCTTGTTGCGCACTCGGTGTTACTGTACTGCTCAGAATCCCGACGCCAATGTTGCCGAAGACATTGACGCGCGCCTGCGCAAGCCGTTTACCAACGAGCGCCATAGCAAACACGTTGGTTGTATTTGCGCCGATCCCGCGCGACTGATCGCTGCTGGGAAGTTGCACGCCGATGCGTACGCCGAAACTTGGCGCACGGGAGGTTTCCTTACGCAGTTTGATTTTTGTCCAGAGCGTGAAGTCGCCAGCGCCGGCCGTTGAGACGGCGCCGGGCGCGACGGCAAGCGGAATGGCGCTTGGGCCGCGCTCCCGGATGCTTAGGTAATCACGCAAACTGCCCTCGATGGAAAAACCGACGTTGGTGTTCAGTCCGAAGTGAGCGCCCAACATCACCGGCCGGTAGAGATCGCCGCGTAAACCTGACAAGCCGAAGCGTTGGTTTTGAAAAAAGCCAGCTCCCGCTTGGAGACGAATCCACCCGGTTTCCACAATGTCCACATCTTCGGTGAGAAGCGGGCGCTGTTGGGCGCCAACGTAGGCCGGCACCACCCAAGCTAGCCAACCGCAGCACAAGAGGCGCAGCGCGGCCGGCCGCAGCCGAAGTTGTCCGTGTCGCCGATAGCGGGGTGCGTCGTGGGCGGTCATAAGGTACGGAAGGCTGCTCGATGTGGTTATTCAGAACAAGGGGTTTCGCCATTAGCCCATTAGTTTTGAACGACGCGCGCCGCCCGGAAGCCGAAATCACGACGCAGCTCTTCGCTCACCTGATTGGCCGTTTCCAAGTTATACAAGCCGACTTTGACAAGGTACAACTCATTTCCAGTATCCGGCGTTGGGCGTGTCACAAAGGCGCTGGTGAAGCCTTTGCGGTTGAGTTCGGCGACGAGCCGATTGGCTTCGTCGGCGGTGGCGACGGCGGCGACTTGTACTGCGTAACGCGCGTCCGGCAGTGTGATGGCGCGTTCCGGCGGGCGTTCCGGGGGGATCACTGCCAGCGGCATCGAGCGGTGCGCGGATGGTGCAAACGGCGAAAGCTTGCCGATGCTGATCCCCAGCGCGAAAAAGGCGGTGCAGGACAACACCCAGACGACATAGCCGACGAAGACCGGCCAGAAGGAACGACGCGGCGGGCATGGCGACGCTTTCACAGGCGATGGGGAAGCGGTGGGGTGAAGCATGGCGTCCAATCGGTGAGCCGAACTAGTTGTGGGGATAAAGCCGCAACGCCGGCAGGCCTTCCGGCAGGCATGAATCCTACAAAAAATGCGGCGGCTGCGGCGCGCAAATGCGCATGTCCCATATCGATTGAGAGCCGTGTTGAGAAAAGTTTGAACTTATGTCCGATTTTAGCGATAGTGGAACTACGCCGGCTTCTTCCGTTTGTCTCTTCATCGGCGATGCTCGTGTCCCCGGAGCGTAATCCTCTCGGTTCCTGCGAGGCACGATGCCATGAGCGAATCGAATCCATCCGTGCCGCTGTTTGAGCGCAGCTTCTCCAACCTGCTGATGACGGCGATTCTCTACCCAATGACTTGCTTGCCTTTCATGCCCCTGACAGGGATTTACAAAGCCGGTAAGCTGGTCTTTGAACAGCTCAAGGACACCCCACTCGGCAAAACCACCACGACGCACATTACGGCAACAGCGGTTATCACGCCCCTAGTCATGATCCCGCTAATGGTACCGCTTGGTCTGTCTCAGGGGTTGACGTTTGTCTCCGACAACGTAGCCAAGCACGGCATTGACAAGGGCGTGGAAAACCTCTTGAGCAAGATTACAGGCGTTGTTCGAACGACGGCGGGCAGCGCCTTGGGTCGCGGCAACTAAGGCGCACGGTTGCCGAGAAAGTTTGGCGGACACTATGACGACCATGCTTGCGATAGAAGCTCCAGTCGAAGTGTGTTCGTGCGGGGCGACGATGGAAGTGACGGCTCAAGTCGGGCCGCGCCGCTTCGATTATGCGTGTCCCGCCTGTCACCGGCGTAAGTCCAACTACGCCGCCATCACGTTGCGCAACTCGAAAACAAATCGGTTGCACAAAGGCTGGCTGGTCGGTAAGACAAAACCCATCTACATCGGGCATGTTCTGTATCATCAACTGACGATTGAAATCTCCCAGGATGAAGGCGCTGAGATGTGTCACGACCTCAGCATGCGGATGGCGTACGGACGCAAGCCACACGTGACTTTAGAGATCGCCGATGGGCGGTCGCGCAGCGATCTGATTTTCCTCTTCAACCGTGGGTGGATGGAGGACGAACACCACACCACGATTGTCCTAGAGGAAGTTGGGCGCTCGCTTTTCGAGTAGGTTAGAGCCTCCAGCCGCAGGCTCTTACGTCAAGCTTGAGAGCGCCGCTTCCAACCGACCACCGGCGTACAGCCGGCGGTCGGTTGGCGCTTGGCGCAAGCATCCGGCTTCGCTAGGCTTCGCCGACAACCCAAAGCCAACAGGGAGTGCAGGCGATGTCGTTGTCATACATTCTTCAAGAGCTTGACGACCCGGATTTTAGCGACATCCAAGTCGAGGACGAAACGGGTGGCTTTGCGGCCGACAAGACGCTCCGCCTGCTGGTTTCAACGCTCTACACTAGTTGGCGGCCAGCGCAGGGGGCGACGTTTTTGGCTGCCGTACGGGTAGCCATTGTGGACAGTAGACACCGGCCAACAACGGTGACTCCTGACCTTTTCCTGGCCCAAGCAATCATCCCAGCCGACGAATGGTGGAAGCCCACTCGCCGCCTTTACGATCTGTCCTACTTTGGCAAGCCGCCGGAGTTGGTGTTGGATCTTGTGACGCGCCTTGGCCAGCCGGAGGCGCAGGCCGCCCGTCACCAAACGTATGAGCAACTCGGTGTCACGTACCGCGTCGTCTATGACCCGTGCCGCCTGTGCTCTGACCAGGCAGTGACGGTGTTCGAGCGGCAAGGCGACCGCCTGACGGCTCGAACGGACGCGAAACTACCGCAGTTGGGATTGGGTCTGGCGCTCCAGCGCGGCGTCTTTGAAGGGCGGGACGACACTTGGTTGCGCTGGATTGACGCCGACGGCAAGCCGCTCCTTACGGGCGATGAGTTGGCCGATTTCTGGCGGCGGCAGGCGACAGCGGCGGCAGCCGCCTGCCAAGCGCCGTCAGGCAACGCCTAACGCAAATTGCTCGTGAATGGCGGCGACGGCAGCGACGGCCGCCTCCTCCGTCACGACAAACGAAATGTTGATTTCTGAAGAACCTTGGGCGATGGCGATGACATTGACGTTGGCGGCGGCAACGGCTGAAAAGATTCGCGCCGCAATGCCCGGCCGTCCACGCATACCGGCTCCGACCACGGCGACGATGGCGACTGGTTGCAGCACGTCCACGCGCTCGACGCAACCATGGTGAAACTCCATCGCCAGCGCCTTGACCAAAGCTGTCCGTGTTTTTTCCGCGTCGGTTGCTTCAACCATCAGGCATAGGTTGTTTTCCGACGACGATTGCGAAATCAGTAAGACATTGACGCCAGCGGCGGCGACGGCGGCGAATGTTTTAGCGGCGATGCCCGGTACGCCCAGCATACCCCGTCCGGCGACGGTGATGAGCGCAAGTCCCTTGATAGACGTCACCGATTTGATATCGGCCCGCCAGTCGCCGGTCGTCGCTGAAACGCGCGTTCCTGGCGCTTGTGGACGAAAACTGTTCTTGACGTATAGCGGGATGCCTTTGGGGATAAGCGGCAGCAGCGTCTTTGGGTGTAAGACTTTTGCGCCGTAGTAGGCTAGTTCGCTCGCTTCGGCGTAGCTGATTTCCGCCAAGACCTGGGCCGTTGGGATGAGACGTGGGTCGGCGGTCATAAAGCCGTCAGCGTCCGTCCAGATAACGACAGCTTCAGCTTCCAGCGCCGCCCCTAAGATACCGGCGGAATAATCTGAGCCGCCGCGTCCGAGCGTGGTCGGAATACCCTCCGGCGTCGCGCCGATGAATCCGGTTACAACAGGCGTGTGACCGGCGGCGAGCGCCGGAAGCAACCGGGCGCGTGTCGCCGCTGCTGTCGCCGCCATCTCCGGTACGGCTCCGCCGAACGTGTCGTCAGTGACAATCAATTGGTCGGCGTCATAGGCGGTCGCCGCAACGCCGGACGCGCGCAAGGCGGCTGCAACTAGCCGCGCCGACAGCCGTTCGCCTAACCCGGCGACAAAATCCTGTGCACGTGGCGGCAACTCGCCGACCAAGGCGATGCCTTCGCCGATACGGGCGAAGCGGTCAAGCCAAGCGTCTAACTCCACCGTTAGCGTTCGACGTTCGGCGTCGTTTGCCACCAGTTGCGTCAAAGCGTCAAGGTGGCGGCGACGGAGTTCCGCATGCGCGTCGGCAACAGCGGCGACGTTGCCGCAAGCAGCCGACCGGGCGGCGTCAAGCAGCCGATTCGTCACGCCAGCCATAGCCGAGACTACAACGACTATTCGTGCATCCTGTTCGCGTTCGGCGTTGACGATGGAAACTAGCTGGCGAATGCGGTCGGCGTCGCCAACCGACGTACCGCCGAACTTCAAGACTCTCATGGAAGAATCTCAACTGTGAGCGAAAATCGTATAGCGCGTTTCGTACGCCGTGCGTCATTGCGCATCAACAGCACCCGCACGATGTAGTCGCCGTCCGCCGGTAGGGTGACGTGTCCGGTGCGGTCTTCGCCGCCCGGCAACGGATCGCCGCCGCCGGCCGGCAACACCACGCCAACGGGCTGCGGCGTACTGCGACTCAGTGCGAAAGAGAGGACTTGTCCGGCGCGGGCGCGCACAACATAGTCACGGTACGCATAGCCCGTTAGCGTGCCGCTGACCGTGGTTGAGAAAGCCCCCGGCGTGAAGCGCAGCCGCACTGGGCGCGACGACTGCCCGAAGAGCAGCGACGCCGTCACGGCAAGCCATAACCCAAGTCCAATCCCAATGTTCCATCGCATAGCCGAACCCCCGTCCGAGCAACAAGGTCGGCAACCATATCGCAGTCGCCTTGTCGGATGCCATCTTTCGTGGGCGCAGGCGCGCCATGCGGCAGCCGTCATTGGACTTTCTCCCCCTGCGACCGAATCGCCCACTGGAAGTGGTTCGTTTGAGGGGGTGGAACGCGCTTGCCCGAACCGCCGCCTTCGCCTATCGTCGTGCGTGGTCGTCGTCCGTTCTACGCCGTGCGTGCCGGGCGCCAGTGTTTGGGCCGATGCCGTTTGAACGGGAAGCTGCGGCAAGTTCGCGTTTGCGCCGGGCGCTACGTGCGCCGTGCAAGAATGCGACGCTAGGCTACCCACCTGTCCATGCAGGTTCAAACGACGCGCTACAACGGCGGTGGTGGTTGGCGACGACCTCTCTCGTCGCGTGCCGATGCGACGGATAGCCTGCGCGATGCTGGGGCAAACGGCAGAGGAGCGCTGGCAATACGATTCCCCACCAAAGTACGACGGCATGCTGCTCGTAATTGACGTTGGCAATACGAATACGACGCTGGGTGTGTACGCTGGCGAGAACCTGATTGCGCACTGGCGGTTGACGACGGAACAGGAAAGAACGGTGGACGAGTACGGCATTTTGTGCCGCAATCTGTTCACATTTTCACAGCTTGACCCACAGGCCATCACCGGCATCGCCATCGCCTCGGTCGTCCCGCCGCTTAACTTCACCTTCTTTCGCATGGCGCAGACGTACTTTGGACGTGAGCCGTTGTTTGTGCGTCCGACCGAGAACGTTGGCATGCCGATTCGGTACGACGCGCCGCAGGATGTCGGCGCGGATCGGATTGTTAACGCCGTCGCGGCTTATGCGCGCTACGGCGGCCCCTGCGTGGTGGTGGATTTCGGTACGGCGACGACGTTTGACGCCATTTCGGAAGATGGAACGTATTTGGGCGGGGTCATTGCGCCGGGCGTCACGATTTCCGCCGAAGCGTTGTTCCAGCGGGCGGCGCGGTTGCCAAGAGTAAGCATCAATCACCCGGCGCAAGTCATTGGAACTTCGACGACCGGCAGCATTCAATCCGGGCTTTACTTCGGCTACATCGGTTTGGTGGAAGGTATTCTTCAGCGCATGCAGGCGGAGATGGGCGGGTTGCGGGCGGTGATTGCGACCGGCGGTTTGGCGCGCTTAATCGGCAAGGGGTCGCAGCTCATCACGGAAATTGATGAAAACCTCACCCTCGAAGGGTTGCGGTTGATTTACGAGCGGGCGACGCGGGCGTGAGGCTTGAACTGTCGCGTGAACTGTTGCGCCGTCCGCCGGACGGCTTCACGAATGTGGTATGTCCCCAACTTCGCTCCCGCTGCGCATTTTGTTGACCGGCGGTACGCTTGACAAAGTGTACGACGAACGTACCGGCACGCTGGTTTTTTCCCGAACGCACCTGTTCGACATGCTTGATCAGGCGCGGTGCTACTTGGCCGACATCGCCATTGAGCCGGTCATGCTCAAAGACAGCCTCGACATGACGGAGGCTGACCGGATGCTGATCTGCGCGGCGGCGCAACGCGCGCCGGAAGCGCGTCTCATTGTGACGCACGGCACGGACACGATGACGGAGACGGCGCGTTGTCTGGCCGAACACATCACCGACAAGACGGTGGTTTTCGTCGGCGCAATGATCCCCTACTCGTTCGGCGGCTCAGACGCGCTGTTCAATCTAGGGTTTGCGTTGGCGTCCGCCCGACTGTTGCCGCCGGGCGTGTATATCGCCATGAACGGCACGGTTTTTGATTGGCGCAATGTCCGCAAGAACCGCGAACGGGGACGCTTTGAACCGCTCCATTTGTGAGAATAAGCGCGGCACGATCGGCCGCTCCATATTAGCGACACTGCGAGGCACAAGATGCCGGGGACGGCTCAGGTTGGACCTGTCGCGCACAAGTCGGCCGCTTCAGGCGCGCGGTGCGCCCATCATGTGGTTAAGCGGCGGCATGGTTGGGGGGCCGCTTCTCCTCGCTCCGGGGCTTGTTCTGCTGCTGACGCCCGGCGACTGGCCCCGGTGGGCTGTCATGTGGTTGCTTGCCTTTGTGATCTTCTGCGGCTGTAAGTGGCTGACTTGGCGGCGAACGCCGGTGGTCGGCGGGCGTTGCGGTAAAGTCGTTGATGGATCGTCCGCTGACGGCGACCAGTCTGGCGGAGTTTTGGGGACGGCGCTGGAACGCCGCGTTCCGCGACCTGACGCACCGATTTTTGTTCCGTCCGTTGACGCCGCGTGTCGGGGCGCAGTGGGCGTTGCTCATCGGTTTTGCGTTTAGCGGGATTGTCCACGATGTGGTGATTTCGTGGCCGGCGGGCGGTGGGTACGGCGGCCCAAGGGTGTTCTTCCTGCTCCAAAGCATCGGGATTCTCGTGGAGCGAAGCCGCGTCGGGCGGTCGTTTGGTCTTGGCGGCGGTCGGCGCGGATGGTTGTTTACGATGGCGACGCTGCTTGCGCCGGTGGGGTGGTTGTTCCACCGTCCGTTTGTCGTAGGGGTGATTGTCCCCTTCCTTGAAGCGCTGGGAGCGGTTTGATGTCGGAAGAGCTGCTGACCCACCTACTGACGGCGGGTGGTCTTGGTCACTTTGGGGTGTTGGCGGCGTCGGCGTTGGTACCGTTCCAGTTGGACTGGCGCAAGGAGTTGGCGTGCCTGTCACGGCTGCACCGACAAATGTACTGGGTGTACGGCGGCTACATCGTGCTTTCGATTATCGCCTTCGGGCTGATCACTGTGTTTTACGCCCGCGACTTGGCCGCCGGCGGCGGTTTGGCGCGCGCCTTTTGGGCTACGTAGCGGTGTTTTGGGGCGTGCGGGTAGGCCTTCAGGCAGTGTTCGATGTTGAGGCGTATCTGACGGCGTGGTGGTTGCGGCTGGGGTATCACGGACTGACCGTTTTGTTTGTCTTCTTTACGGTCATTTACGGATGGGCGGCGTTGCGTCCGGCTTGAACCAAGAGTGACGCCACGCCGCAGCCACATCGTTTTTCGAGTGGCGCACCGATTCCGAGAAGCGCACTGGCTCGATTAGGCATTTTTCCGATAGTTTGCATCGAGCGCTTCCGACAAAAGCAGCAGCGCAGCGATGCGGCGGGCGACGGCGGTGACTTCGCGCGCCTCGTCAATCGTCAACCCGCGTCCCAGAATCGGTTTTTCGCGGTAACTCAGCCACTTCTTCAGAACTTGGTAGCCGCCGACGGTGTACGCCCAGACGCGCGGCGGGACGTTGCGCCAGTAGACACGCGCGTTGAGGTGGACATCAAGCGTAGCGCCGCCGCCGTCAATCCCCAGCGCCCGGTTGATCTCACTTGCTTGGGCGACTCGCTCGATGATGCGTCCCTTACCGGGCATCACAACGCCGCCCCGCCCGGCGTAGCCCCATCCGGCGGTCACGTCAAGGTCGCCGGCCGCCGGATTGATCGTTCCGCCGTCGGTGACGCTCAACACGGCAATGGAGCGCAGAGAAGCGTCAATGTCGCCTGTGGTGACGCCGGGCACAGGGCGTTCGCCGTCAAGCAACGCCGCCACGCGCCGCCCCAGTTGCGCCGAATTGAGCAGCGCCTCGCGCGTTGTCGGCCATGGAACGCGCGGCCAGTCCCGCCGCAACGCAGCCGCGTTCTCACTGCGGTACGCCGGCGCATGCAGCACGGCGACGATGTGGTGAAACAGAGCATCGGCTTCATCCACCGCTTCAATATCGCGCAGACGCTTCAGCGCCGCCGGACTCAGGTTCAACCGCCGGTTGGCGTTCGCCTCGAACATCCCGTTTTGCTGTCCATTGGCGCGCAGATACAGGGGAAAGAGATTAGCGCCGCGCTCGATAAGATGCAGCGACGCCAGATTCGCCGTCACCGGCGGCGGATCAAACGCCCTACGATTGTGCTGAGCCGCAGCCAGCCAAACATTCCCCTCGAAAATGTGCGGGACGTACTCCGCGCGCTTTTCGTCCAACAACTTTGTTTCCGGCTCCCAGTAGAGCCAGCGCACATCAAAGGGGCGGTAGCAGTAGCGCCGGACGTGTTCCTCACGGAAGCCGCGCTGCCGAAGGAAGCGACGAGTTTCAATCGGATCAAACCGCGCCGTTTCTTGCATCAGGGACGGCGCGAGCTTCTTGATAGCATCATCGCCGATCGTCGGGTCGAAATACTTCCTCATGCGTTCAATCAGGCGCTCGCGGTCAACATCAACCAGCGCCTCGTCGCGGCTGGTCTTGACGCCCGGAAACGAAGTCGGCAGCAGGTCGGGAAGGCGAGGCCAACTCAGGTAGTCTCTAGAAACCTGCGCGGGTGAGAACGGCAATCCCAAACTCAGCGGCGGCGTGAGCGTTCGGTACGGATGGCGTCTGGGATGGTTCAGCGCCGCGAGGAGGTCGGCGCGCTTGCTTTGCCCCCAGAAGTCTCGGAAGGCGACGCGGGC
This sequence comes from Chloracidobacterium sp., assembly GCA_025057975.1. Classification (NCBI taxonomy): domain Bacteria; kingdom Pseudomonadati; phylum Acidobacteriota; class Blastocatellia; order Chloracidobacteriales; family Chloracidobacteriaceae; genus Chloracidobacterium; species Chloracidobacterium sp. The sequence goes on along the minus strand of JANWUV010000003.1, from coordinate 184,679 downwards.
CGGCTTCCGGTGGGACGCGCCGCGCTGACGACGAACCAACAGCGTAATCGCCGTGCCCACCTGAATGCCTTCGGGATTGAGTTCAGTGGAAAACACGCTCGGATCGGGACGACCGTCGGGCGTCGTCTTGCCCGTTCGGTACTTGTCGCCGTTGAGCGAGTCAATCCAGATGCGATCAAACACCTCGAAGTACCGTTCGCGCATCCCGGTGTGCGAGCGGCCGTCCAGCCAAGCGTAGTTGGTGATGAAACAAACGACACCCCGTTGGCTGCGTTCGACGACTTGGCGCTCCGCCATACGGAAAAAGCGTACGTAAAGGTCGTTCAACCCCTGCCCCTGTGGTTTTGGCGCGCGGTGGGTCAGCCGGTACGCGAGGGAGAGGTCGCGCTCTTCGTCCATACGGGCGATGCCGGCGTAGCCGGAGTAGGGCGGATTCCCCAAAACAACGAGGATGGGCGCGTTGCGCTTGACGTGCCCGGCGGCGTCGCGCTCCTGCGCCAGTTCCGGCAAACCGCTCAACGGCAGTTGCACCGGTTTGCCGTTGTTGTCGGCGGCGAGCCAGCCGGTCAGGGCGTTGGTCAAATAGACGCCGACCCGCTCCTGTTCCGCCAACGGCGCCCCAAGCTGCTGGAGCAACAACCCAATCTGCAAGTGAGCGATGACGAACGGCGCGGGCAGCAACTCAAAACCGACAATGCGCGTCAGCGCGGCGCGTTTGATGTCTTGTCCGAGCAGCGCATCGGCGGCGCGACGGCGCAGCGTCGCCTCGATGACGCGCAGCGTTTCAACCAAATAAGCGCCGGTTCCGGTACAGGGATCGAGAACGTACACGTTCGGATCGGCCAACCCGTCGGCGACGCCCAACTCGTCGCGCAGAACCGCATCCACGCGCGCGACCATGTAGCGGACGACCTCCGGCGGCGTGTACCAGACGCCCAACTCCCGGCGCAACTGCGGATCGAACGCCTCCAGAAACGGCTCGTAGAAGTACTGCACCGCCTGTCCAGTGTCGAACCGCTGGAAGAAGGCGGCGCGGTCAACACGGTTCAGCAGGTCGCCGGCGCGGTCAAGCGGCGTCATCAAGCCCAGCGGTTGCAGGCGCAACGGCAGCGCCAAGCGGCTGAACAACGCTTGAAGGACGGGTACGTGCAGATAAAACGTCGCCGTGCGCCAGTCGAAGCGGTCGGCGCGCTCCGGGCGCTCGTGATGCCAGAGCACCCATGCGGCGAAGACGCCGTAGAACAGCGTCTGCACGAGCGTCGAGCGGAAGAAGCGGTCGCCGCGCTGGGCGTCAAAGCGGATGCCCAGCGTCTCTTCCAGCGCCGTCCGCAGTTCCGCGAGCGCCGTTTGCAACGCCGGGGACTGCGCCGCCGCCACGCGCGTACGAGCGTCGCGCGCGTAGGAAGCCAGAAACCACGCGACATCGGCCGGGTTGGTCAGCGGGACGGCGGCGAGCAACGCGCGTCTGAGGAACTCGGTCAGCGGCGCACTGTGTTTTTCGGCGAAGGCGTCCGGGGCGGCGACGCCGCGCCAAAAGGCGTCTTCGCGCTCCGCCAAGCGGTACGACTCGTACACCTGGGGTCGCCCGTCCGCGTCGCGCCCGACCGTGGCAAACTCGCGCAGAGTCGTCGCCAGGACTTGACCGTAGGCGGCGACGTACCGACGCACCTGCTCGCTCTCGATCACGTCGGCGATGTCTTGGTCGGCGCTTTTGACTTCAATGACGCCGCGCGCCGGAGACACGGCGCGAAGATCCGTGGGCGGCGTCTCCTGTGGAAGTTGGTCAACGGTGAAAAGACCGCCGTCGGGCAGGCCGGACTCGCCGCCTTTGGGGTGCAGAAGGCACTGCACCTGTGGGCGCAGCGTTGCGCCAACGGCGTCAAGGAGTCGTTTGAGCGCAGGGTAGAACGACATTTCCGGCGTCGCCGCGCCGGAACGGCGAATTTCACCTAAGTCACAAAAGTAGGTGACGACCGGATCAAGGCTCATGCCGGTTCATTCTGCATGACGACCGACGAAAGAAAAGCTTCAGCGAAGGCGCGAATAGCCGCAAAACCGACGGCGCCGGCTTTCACCACAAGCGGCGCATTTTCTTCCGTAACGCCGCCCAGTGCGAAAAGCGGCAGAGGCGTGCTGTAGGCAAGTGACGCAAAGGACCCCAAACCGAGAATGGGCTTGTCGCCCGAAGGGAAAACGGGGCCGCACACTGCAAAATCGGCGAATCCCTCCGCTGCGGCGATTTCCTCCCGGTTGTGCGTTGAGACGGCGATGAGAAAGCCGTCAGGCGTACAGCGCCGGACGACCGCCGCCGGCAATGAGCGCGTCGTCAGGTGAACGCCATGCGCGCCCGCCGCCAGCGCCACGTCAAAGCGATCATTGACCAACAAGCGCGTCCGCGAACCGGCGAGCGCCGCGACCATCGCAGCCGCCGTCGCCGTCAGAGCGCGGGTCGGCAGGTCTTTTTCACGCAGTTGGATGTAGTCAATCCCCTGTACGGCGGCAAAGCGCGCGAGCGCGATGAGTCGCCGCCGGGCGACGGCTTCATCGTAGGCCTCGCCGGCCCGGAAAAGTCGGCGGCGATCGGTGATGAGATAGCGTTGCATTAGCAGGGGCGGTTCAGAACGGCGCGGTTGTTCAGCGCGAGCGGCTTGGCGCGTTCACTTGGGACGCGGAAGAAACTCCAGCGAAACAACCTCGCCGGCTTCGTCGGCGACAGGTTGCGTGGTTGGGCGGTACATCACAATGACCGGATTGGGAATTTTTGAGTCGCAGCCGATGACATCGCCGACATCATCCGTGTGGGCGACAAGCTCCGCTTTGGTGAAGTCCAGCAACAGCTTGATGAGACCGGCGTCCGTACGAACGTACGCAAAGGCGCGACCCTGAACGCACGCAAAGCGTTCAATAAAGCCCTCAATGCGTTGTGTGCCGGGTCTGCGCTGGAGGTACGGGATTATCGGGGTGACGGTATCCTTCGGCTGGTGTCCGGCTGGGCTGATGTCATCGGAAACGTAGACGCTCTTGGTCGGCTCCGGGAGCGCCGCTTGACGGCCGCTTTCAGCCGCTTGCTCATACTGGTTGACCAACGTCAGCAACTCGGACGCATGAGCCGCGTTGATGGGGTCATCCGCGAGCTGCGCCAGTGGTTTGAGCAACCGTTTCGCTTCCGACCATTCGCGCCGCTGGATGTAAATGCGCGCTTGAAGCACGATGAAGTCGCGGCGGCCGGGCAGCAAAGCGCCGGCGCGTTTGATGTCGGCGAGAGCTTTGTCGAGATCGCCGGCGGCCAACGCAACGTAGGCTGACGCCGAATAACCTTCGGCGAAGTCCGGCATTTGCGCCAAGGCGTTGGTCAGGGCGGAACGTGCGGCGGCGATGGTTTCAGGCGACGACAGTCCCCGCCGGATTAGGAAATGCGCGTAGTAGTAAGACGCCAACGGCGAGGAAGTAGGCGCAGAGGCGGCGCGCTTGAGGGCTTCCTCCGCCTCGGCCTCGCGTCCCTGTCGTAACCGGAGAAGCCCAAGCACGGCGTAGGCGTCGGCCATATCCGGCGCCAGCGCAATAGCCTTGCTGAGATGCGCTTCTGCTTCAGACGCCTTATCCGGCGTCCGTGACAGCAGATCACCGAGGAAAACAAAAACTTCCGCCTCACTGATGGGCAGCCTTTGATATGCGCTCTCTTCGACGAGCTTTGTTGACGAACGCAATGTCTCGACATAGAACTTGTCGCTTCTGACGTAATTCTCCAGAGCTTTCTGAAGCTCCGCAAAGTTGGTCTGGAAGGCTTCTCTCAGCGCATCTTCAATTGGCGTTTCGTTTTCAAGAAGTGATAGAAGCTTGGCGAACTTCTGTCGTCTTATGCCGCCGTCGCCAATCATGAAGTAGTGCGTCAACGCCCAAGATTGGGCATAGAATATCGTTTGCTTATTTCTTTCATTGTACTCAGGGGACTTTGTATTGATCCTAAAAAACTCCTGAAATGGGATGAGCTTCCGCTTACGTAGGTTGGCGATGTGGTAAGGATTGGCGTTACCCAGTTCAACCGTTTTGCCGTCTTCGCTGATGTTGATGGTCTCGTAGTACTCCGCCAAACCTTCGTTGGCCCACGTTGGGATAGGTTTCAAGGTGGCGTTGACAATGAGGTGTGTGAGTTCGTGATAGATGACCGCGTATGGGAAGATACCGGGCAGGTTGGGAATCAGCGTAATGTAGTTTCGGTCACGTCCCGGAATGAAATAGCCTCCAACACTGACGGGTTTGCCTTGGTATGTCGGTCTGTATGGTTTGTAGGCATTGTCGTCTTTGAAAACAATGACCACAATTGGAACTGAGTCATTGAACTTTGCTCTGGGAAAAAGCTGGGAAAAGACACTCCGGAACTGTTCAAGCTTTGAGGCAACGACTCGAATCTCTTTTTCTTTGGCATTCCCAATAAATAGGAAGTGCTTTGACTTGATTTTTATCCACTCATCCTTGGCGGCAGGTGCTCCTGCCCGAACTGACTGGAAAAGTCCCAACAGCGCCAGAAAGCCAAACGTGAGGATGCGTAAACGACTCGGCATGGAAAACTTCTCTCTGTGGATGGGAAAGTCGTCGTAGCCCCCAGAGCAGCGCTGGGTTAGGTCGCCTTGCTAGGTCCATAGGCTTGCACTGCGGCAAGACATCACTGACCGTCTCACAAGCGATGCACGACTTCCGCCTGCTGCCTCCGGCAAGACGGAAAAGCTGCCATAATTTTTTCGTAATCTCCAGCAAGCGCCTTGTGGGGAGACCGGCAGCCGACCTCCACTGAGATTTTTTCCGTACGCCGAAGGCGCGGAAGGCGGACTACCCAACCGCCGACTGTTTCCTATGATGAGGGCGGCGCGCCCGTGTCTTGAACCGACAGCGGCGCGCACGGATTTCGTTGCGTCGGTAGGAAGGTTTCTTATGCCGAAGATTTACGATATTGAGTACACGCCCAATCCGGCGGCTCGAAAAATTGTTCTCAAGGAACCAATCACTGCTCCCGGCGTGTCATTGAGTTTTTCAAACGCGCAGGAGGCGGCGTCGCACCCGCTGGCGGAGGCTCTCTTTGCCATTCCGCACGTCAAAAGCGTTTTCATGATGGATCGCTTTATCACCATCACTAAGGACAACGAGGTGGAGTGGGATGAACTACTGCGGCAGGTGGCGGTTCCCATCCGGGCCGCCGAGCCGGTCGGCGCAACGGCGCCGGCGGCGACTGCTACTCCCAAGCGCGGTGAAAATCCCGACCTTGACCGTATTAACGACATTCTTGACGCCCGCATCCGACCGGGTTTAGCCGGCGACGGCGGAGGGCTGGAAGTGGTGAGCTACAAGGACAACATACTGGCGGTACGCTATCAGGGCGCGTGCGGCAGTTGTCCAAGCTCGATTTCCGGAACGCTCTACGGCATTCAGAGCATCCTCCGCGACGAGTTCAACCCCGAAATCACGGTCATCGCCGTGTAGTGCGCCAACGGCTTAGAGTGTCGCGTGGCGTGCGTCGCCTCGTCTGGAGTGGCGTGCGCCACGCTGCCTTACAGCATCTCCCGCCCGGAACAGGGCGCTAACGAATCCGGTCGAGAGCCTGACAGACTAACCGACTGCGCTCAGCGGAGACGCCGCCGCGCACAATCGTGGCGATGCGTCCTTGCCGGTCAATTACCACTACGTTACACACGTCGCTCCGGCAGTGGTACATGTCAGCGACGTTACCGCTCCAGTCCAACAGGACACTTTTGGGAGCGCGGCTGCGGAGTTGGCTTCGAATCATAGGTCGAATCAGGGGCGGTACGCCGCGCAAAATGGCGACGCCCTGTATTTCGATGCTGTCACCGTAGCGTTGGTACAGTTCGCGCACCCACGGCTCGATTTGCTTCGAGCCGCCACGGTCGCCAAGCATCAGCACTAGCGGCTTGCTCATTGGGAAGGCAATTGTGTGGGGGCGGTTGTACTGATCGGTGAGTGTGAAGGTTTTGGACTGTGCACCAACCAGACTCTCTGCTGAATGAACGCCGGCACGGGTCAGCGTGGGAATGGCGAGGAACGATGCGGAAAGAATGAGCGCAAGCCTCACAGCCCAAGCCACTGCTTTGCGAGCCATTGTTCACTGATAACCTCCTCGAGCTGACTTGACCGGTCACTACGGCCGGTTTTCGTCATTCGCCGGGTAAGGTTAGGGGAAGTCATCCCGGCGCAATGGACGTAAGCTTACGAAGCGCCTACTCGCCGGCAAAGTTCCCTAGGGGGCAATTGTCGGCGCGCCCCAAGCCGCCAGTGTCCTTGTGCCTGACCGGCAGCGGCTTGCCGGAAGCAAGGTTTTGGCTATAATTGTCTATTGCCTTGGCTCTCAAAGTCATCCGCAGTCAGGACGAGGTTACGTGCGATGATACGTTGCCCGCAGTGTGGTACGGATAATCTCGATGGTTCTGAGTACTGCGATGAGTGCGGCTACCAACTGCACGCCGTACTTAGCGCGCCGCCGGTTGCGCCGCCGAGCGCTGCTCCGGTAACGCCGCTGCCTTCTGGGAGTTTCCCGCCGCAGGGGTCTGTCTCATATGGCGTTGTTCCTGCTGTCGGCGGACATGGGCCGGTTGGTGGGCAGGCTTCAGTTCCGGGGCGACAAGCTTCTGGGGGGGCGCACGCTGCTGGCTTTGCTCCGCCGCCGCCGAATGTCCCATCCGTTCCAATGATACCTGCGCCGCAACCGACAACCTCCGCGACCCCACCGGTGGGGGATGTTTTTGCGGTTGCGCCGCCGTCCACTGTTCCGCCGCCCCAGCCTGTTTCCGCTCCACTACCACTCAGCGCCCAACCAACAAGCGCCGCCGGCCAGCCGCCGCAAGCTGGCGCCCCAGCTTCGCCGCCGAAGCCTACGACACCTGGCGTGCCACGCGCCAAACTGGTCATTCAACGCGGGGGGACGGTTGGCAAGGAGTTTTTACTGACAGAAACCGAATCCAACATTGGTCGCTGGGATGCCGACGGGGGCATCTTTCCAGACATTGATCTTGACCAAGACGATCCAGAAGCAAAGGTTTCACGGCGGCATGCGCGGATTATTTGTCAGGATGGGCAATACGTTCTAGAAGACCTCGGCAGTACGAATGGTACCTTCGTCAATCGCGGGCGGCGGCTGTTGCCCGGTAACCGCTATCCACTCAATGACGGTGACGAAATTATTGTTGGTAAGACCTTCTTGAAGTTTCAGTACATCCGCTAGGGGCTGCAGTCGGAACTTAGGCGAAGCGGCTTGTCTACGCCTGTGTGGCCAACTCCATGGTGAACCAAAAACATCTTGCCCCGGAGACGTTGCTCGAAGGACGCTATCGCATTGTCAAGCGCATTGGCGGCGGCGGTATGGGCAGCGTCTATCTGGCTTATGACCAAAAATTCGGGCCGCCGAACGACAAGACGCGCCGCGCCGTCAAGGAGATGTTTGATTTCTTCACCGATCCTGCACAGCGCCAGAAAGCCATTGAGGACTTTCAACGCGAGGGGCAGCTTTTGGCCAGCCTTGAACACCCCTCAATCCCCACCGTTTACGATTACTTCGTCAACGACGGCAAGTACTACTTAGTGATGAAGTACGTGCCGGGCGGTGACTTGGCCAAGAAACTCAAGGAAAGTAAGCAGGGCTACATTGACGAGCGAACGGTGACGGAGTGGGCCATTCAGATTTGCGATGTACTGGATTACCTCCACAGCCAAAATCCGCCGGTGATCTACCGCGATCTGAAACCGGCCAACCTGATGCTGGACGATACACGGACGCCGCCGCGCGTCATGCTGATTGACTTCGGCATCGCCCGCTTTGTTTCGCCCACTCAGAAGGGCGTTACCGCCATTGGGACCATGGGGTACGCGCCGCCTGAACTGTTTGCAGGGCAGGTCGAGCCACGGTCAGACTTGTATTCGCTCGGCGCAACGATGTTTCACCTGCTGACCGGCGCTGATCCGCAGGATAACCCGCTGCTGATCTTTGACTTCGATCGCAACCCGCGTCCACGAGCCATTAACCCCAAACTGACGCAAGGCATTGAGGCGATCATCATTAAGGCGGTCGCCCACAAGATACAGGATCGCCCGGCTTCAGCGGCCGAGATGAAGCGGATGTTAGAGGAACATCTGCGGCGACTTGACAACCCGCCACAGCCTGCCCTTGCATCGACCTTCTGTGTAGCATGCGGTGAAAAGATTGACCCGGACGACGCCTTCTGCCCCTACTGTGGCGCAGCCCAGCCCCACGCTGGTGGACGCGCGGCCAGCGGCCGCCCTGTGGCGCACCTACAGGTCCTTGATGCGAGTGGCAACCCGAAGGCGGTTTACGAGCTCGCTAAGAGCACTCTGCTGCTTGGGCGCACCGACCCGCATACGGGCAACTTCCCGGAGATTGACCTGACGCTGCACGACTCTGAAACGAAAGTGTCGCGCCGCCATGCGCGGCTGTTTCAAGAAGGCGGGCGCTTTTTCATTGAGGATTTGTCAAGCGTCAACGGCACTTTCCTCAACGGACACACGCGACTGGCACCCAAAAAGCCTCATCCCTTGCAAGACGGCGACGAACTCAAGCTCGGCGAAACGCGCCTTCGGTTTACGCTTCGGTGACAGTACACTGTCAGGCGGCTCAACCACCCCGTCGGGCAGGACAAGCGACGCTCCATGGTCTCACGTAAGCTACCCCCGGCGATTCAGGTTTCTCCGCCATCGGGAGCCTCGTTTGAAGTGTTGCTCAAGGGCGTCCGTCTGACCATCGGACGTTCGTCGCGCAACGATCTCTGCCTCAATGACCCGTTTGTTTCGCGGCTTCATGCCGAAATCCGCCGGGACGGCGAGGACTTTGTGCTTCATGACAGTGGCAGCGCCAACGGGACCTACCACAACGGACAACGCATCGAAACCAGCACCCTGCTGAGGCCGGGCGACGTCATTCGTATCGGTGCAACAGAACTGCGCATCGCCGATGCGACGACCTCCGCCTCCGGCTCTCACATAGCTCCGCCAGCGTTTCGCTTCACCAAAAGCGACCATGCCGCCCCAACAGAAATCCTGAGCGGCCAGCGGATCACGCCGCTTGCGCTCCAGCCGCTGCCCACGGTGTCTACGGAAGCGCCAACCGTCCCAGCGCGCGAGCGGCGGCTCTCCCGCGACTGGCTTGAGCTTTTCCAGCAAGTCATTGAAACATTGCTGGTCAACCAGCCGCTGGAGGAAACCTTGGACGCCATCCTTGGTCTCGCCTGCGCCGCCATTCCTTTTGAACGGGCTTACTTGTTGCTCATAGACGAGCGTGGACAACTGCGTCCGCAGGCGCATCGCGCAACGAAGCAAGCGGCCCAGTTGGAAGTGACGTTGCCGTGGTCAATCTATGAGCGCGTCATCAACCAGCGCGCGCCGCTTTTGATTCAGGATGCGCGAAGTGATGAACAGGTCGGCGGAGACGCTTCAGCGATGTCGCTCATTGCTGCGCCGCTTACCGGAAGCGGGGAGGTGTTTGGTCTGCTCTACATGGACAGCCCTTTCGCCCCACACTGCTTTCGCCAAGATGACCTTGACCTGCTAACGACGATTGCCCGCATCGCCGCCGTCAAGATTGAAAACACCCGGTTGCTTGAAGCGCGACTCGAAACCCGTCGCCTTGAAGAAGAACTCAAGGTGGCGAGCGAAATCCAACTCCGCCTGCACCCGGCGCACCCACCGCGACTGGACGGCTACGACATTGCCGGATTGAGTTTTCCCTGCCGTGAGATTGGGGGCGACTACTACGACTTCATTCCGCGCGGCGACGGCAAGCTCCTCATCGCCGTGGGCGATGTCGCAGGCAAAGGGATGGGCGCGGCCCTAATGATGTCGAGCGTCCATGCGGCGCTGCGCGCCCAGGCGCAGACGGGACGGCCGCTGCCGGACATTGTCGCTGCCGTAAACGACTATGTGGTTGAGAACTCGCCAGAGAACAAATTTCTCACGCTGTTTTGCGCCGAGCTCAATCCGGCGACCGGCGACCTGTGCTACACCAGCGCTGGTCACGACCCAGCGGTGCTCGTCCGCGCCGCCGGCGACCACGTCATCTTGCCGGCCCAAGGCATTCCCATCGGGATTCTGCCGGGCTTTGCGCCGCCGGTGGGTTACGAGCGGCTTGCGCCCGGCGACATTCTGGCAATCTACACGGACGGGCTGACCGAAAGCGCCAATGAGCAGGGCGAGGCCTTCGGACTTGAACGTCTGGTTCAGACGCTCGTCAAATACCGGAAACGAAGCGCCTTGCGTCTACGGGATTGCGTTGAGGAAGCCGTCGGCCGCTTCGTCGGGCGCGCTCCAACCGCCGATGATTTGACGTTAGTCCTGATCCGGCGGCTTCCCACCCCGGAGCTTCTCCCGTGAGTCCCGGCCGGAGGGACACTGAACTGCGCGCGGCAACCCATACCGAATGAACTCAAAACAACAAGACCGAGGCGTTCAGTATCCGCCTCGGTCTTACACAAGCCCTGCGTCGCAAGCCAAACGGCTATTCGTCGCTGCCCAAAATGTTCAGAATGTTGAGCAGGTGAATGAACAGCCCGAAGAAATCTAGGAACAGGCTCAATGCACCGGCGACATACTCGTCGGTCGGCAAGTCACGCATGATATTTGACGTGTCGTAAAGCACATACCCAGCGAACAGCAGTACCGCCGCTGAGGAAATCGCCAGTGACAGAACGCTTGACCCAACGAAAATCCCAATCAGCGAGGCGACCAAGATGACGATCAGCCCGGTAAATAAAAAGCCGCTCAAGAAACTAAAATCCTTGCGCGTGACGAACGTATAAGCCGTCAGCCCACCAAACGTCGCCACCGTCAATCCGCCCGCCGCCACGAGCGACAACGGGTTCTTTCCTAGGGCGAACAGGACAAGCGGCGAGACAAGTAATCCTTCAAAGAAGGTAAAAGCGAAAAGCGCCGCCAGATTGACGCCCTTGACGCGCCGTACGGCGTTCACAGCGAACACCGAGCCGATAAGCAGCAGCAATGCCAACCAGTAGTACCGGACAATCGCCATATAGATGCCGGTGGCAAGGCTCACCCCCACGCCGGCAATGGCGCAGAAAATACCGACCAGAAACAGGGCGTACACCTTGCGGATAAAGCCCATCCGCGCGGCCAAAGACGCATCAGCCACGGTTAGCTCGCCGCCCCAGCCGTACGCCGCAGACGACTGGCGGTTGAGTTGATCATAGCGATAGTCGTTCATTGCTTTTCCTCCCAACAGATGCGCTGTCGTTGACCTTGGCCGCCACCTTGTCCCGCACGGACGTTTCCACAAGGCGTGCCGGCTTTCGGTATGCTAACCGAGAAACGCCGAACCCTGCCAGAGGTTCCTGTGGAGCAACGCCAAATGCCGAAGCCGCCCAACCGTCTCACCCAAATGCCCGCCGTCACGCTCCACCCTGGCCGTGAGAAATCGGTGCGCAACCGCCACCCGTGGATTTTTTCCGGGGCGATCGCCGTCTGGCCTAACGAGCTTGAAGACGGCGGCCTTGCCGCCGTCCTATCCGCTGACGGACAGCAACTCGGCTACGCTTACGTCAACCGCCGGTGCTCCATCGCTGCGCGCATGGTGGCGTTTGGCGAAACTGACCCCCATGCGGCGCTTCAGGCCAATCTTGAGCGCGCCGTGGCGCTCCGCCGAAGGCTTTTCGATCCAGTGCGCACCAACGCAGTACGGCTGGTGAACGGCGAAGGCGACGCCTTGCCTGGCCTCGTCGTAGATCAGTACGCCGACGTGCTGGTGTGTCAAATCTCAACGCTCGGCATGGAGCGGCTCAAGCCCTTCGTTGTAGAAACACTGGTCGGGCTGGTTCAGCCGCGCGCCGTCTATGAGAAATCCGATGTGGCAGCGCGCTACGAGGAGGGTCTCAAGGATTTCGCCGGCTTACTCTACGGCCGCGACTTCGGCCCGGTGGTCGTCGTCGAAAACGGGCTGCGCTTTCACGTGGACATCAAGCACGGACAGAAAACCGGCTTCTTCCTCGACCAACGCGAGATGCGCGCCCTACTGGAAAACCTCGTCGACGGGCGGCGCGTTCTCAACGGCTTTGCCTACACTGGCGGTTTTTCCGTTTACGCCCGGCGGGGCGGCGCAACACGGGTTGTCTCCGTGGACAGCTCCACCGGCGCGCTCCGGCTGGCGCAGGGCAACCACGCCCTCAACGGCTTCTCCACGGCGGCGGAGGATTTCCTTGAAGCCGACATGTTTGCGTACCTACGAACGCTGGAAGCCGGCGCGTTTGACGTGATTATCCTTGACCCGCCGGCGTTCGCACGCAAGAAGGACGATGTGTTGCGCGCCGGCCGCGCCTACAAGGACATCAACCGGCTGGCAATCACTAAGGTCGCGCCTGGCGGCTTGGTGTTGACCTGCTCCTGTTCGCACTTTGTGGACGAAGAACTGTTCGGGCGAATCGTCTTTCAAGCCGCCAGCGAGGCCGGGCGGAATGTGCGCATCCTGCATCGCCATCGTCAGGCGCTTGATCACCCGATTAGCATTTTTCACCCGGAAGGCGCCTACTTGAAAAGCCTGCTGCTAAGCGTGGACTGAGATGCCCGGCGCGCTTCCTCGGCCTTACAAAGGGCGACGCCCACTCAACCTTAAGCCCGCATCGGCATGACAATATAACGATAGTCGTAGCCGTCCCCGTCCACCGGACGTAGTTGGACCTGTGTGATTTCATCTTTGAACTCGAAGTATGTCTGTGAACTGTGCGCGACCGTGAGAAAATCCATCAGGTAGCCGATGTTGAAGGTGATCGTCATCGTCGGTCCGGGGTAGTCCACAGTGAGCGTCTCTGCGGCTTCGCCGGATTCGGGTGACTGCGCCGTAATCTCGACACGTCCCTCCGTCGTATGCAGCTTGACGGCATGCGTGGTTTCATCCGCTACGACGCCGACCCGCTTGAAGGCCGCCACCAACCGTTCCGTCTCAAACGTGATGACCTTGTCGTTGTTTTTAGGCATGACCATTTCGTAGTTGGGGAATTGCCCGGCCAGCAGCCGTGACGCAAAGGTACGCGCGCCGATGCGGAAAAACACGTGGTTGTCATCCTGCCCAAAGAAGACATCGGCTTCGGCGGCGTCCGTCGCCAGACGGGCGATTTCCCCCATGGTCTTTTTCGGCAAAAGGAAGGTAACAGGTTTGGCGCCTTTTCCTAACGCCACACTGTCCGGCTTCTCAATGAAGGACAACCGGTGGCCGTCAGTGGCGACAAGGCGCAGCCAACCGCGCTTGGCGTCGCTGGGCGTCGCACCGCCGACCACCATCTGAACACCGTTGAGCTGGTAGCGCGACTCTTCCTGCGAGGTGGCGAAGAGAACGCGCGGGATCATCGTGCGCAAAACACCAGCCGCGATGGAAAACGGCGTTTCAGGCGTTTCCGGCAGGGATGGGTAGTTCTCCGGCGCAGGGCTGAAGAGGCGAAACCGCGACCGGTCACAGGTCAGATTCATGTTACCGCTGCCGTCGCTCTTGAAATGGATGTCGGTGTCAGGCAGGTTGCGTACAATGTCGAATAACCGACGCGCCGGGAGGAGCGCCGTTCCACCGTGCTTGATGTTCGCCGCGCATGAGGTTTTGAGCGTCGCGTCGAGGTCAGTGCCGGCCAGCGTCAGTGTCCCCCCGGCTTCGCCGCTCAGTAGCACGTTCGACAGGATGGGGATCGTGGTCTTTTTCTCAACGACGTTGTTGAGAAACGTCAACTCCTTGAGTAAATCAGCCTTCGTAACGGAGAATTCCACAGCCCCTACCTCGCTTCCATTGATTTTTATGTGAGGTGCGCGATTATGCGCGTCTATACCGCAACAGCGCAACTGTTGGTTTATTCCGCCCGGACATGTCACCGACGCCATGCGACTAGACCCAATCGCGATTGAGAATCTCATTTCGCAATTCCTCGCCGAAGACATTGGGCGGGGCGATGTGACGACTGACGCCGTTTTGACCAGAGATATCCGCGCGCGTGGACGCTTCCTTGCTAAGCAGGAACTCGTCCTTGCTGGGATTGAAGTCGCGGAAATGGTTTTTCAGTGGTTCGACCCTGAACTTCAAATCCAGACCTTCTATCTGGACGGGGACGTTGTACCGGCCGGCAAGGAAATCGCCCGCGTGACTGGCCCGGCGCATATGCTGCTGGCTGGCGAGCGTGTGGCGCTTAATCTCCTGCAACGGATGTCGGGCATCGCCACGCTGACGCACGCTTTCGTTCAGGCAATTGAGGGCACCGGCGCCGTCATTGCCGACACCCGCAAAACTGCGCCGGGCCTGCGTCCGCTGGACAAGTACGCCGTTCACGTCGGCGGCGGTCACAACCATCGGTTTGGTCTCGACGACGGTGTACTTATCAAAGACAATCACATAGCGTTGGTCGGCGGTATCGGGCCGGCGCTGCGTCTAGCCAAGCAAAACGCTTCCCATCTGCATAAGATTGAGATTGAAGTCGGCGACCTAGCGCAGGCGAAGGAAGCCGTCGCCGGGGGAGCAGATGTCATTTTGCTCGACAATATGACGCCCGACCAGGTCCGCGAATGCGTGAAGCTCATCCGCGAACTTGAGCCGCCGGGTCGCCAAACGCTGGTAGAGGTTTCGGGCAACATCACGCTGGAGAATGTGCGCGCCTACGCCGAAGCCGGCGCCAATCTGATTTCCGTTGGCGCGTTGACTCACAGCGTCAAGGCTGCTGACATCAGCCTGAAACTGTCGCCGTAGTCGCCGCCCGCCGCCGCCGTTCGGCGTCGCGCAGCGTGAGCATCAAGGATTGAAAGAAGCGGAGACCGTCGTCGCCCCCAAGCGCTTCTTCACAAGCGCGCTCCGGGTGCGGCATCAAGCCCAGCACGTTGCCATCGGCGTTGAGGATGCCGGCGATGTTGTTGAGCGAGCCGTTGGGATTCGCCGCCGGCGTCGGCGCTCCATGAGCGTCCACGTAGCGAAACAGCACCCGGCCTTCGGCTTCAAGGCGGCGCAGATCTTCTGGTGTACAGAAGTAGTTTCCCTCGCCATGCGCAATAGGCAACGTAATGACTTCCTGGGGAGCGTAGGCGCGCGTAAATGGCGTGTCGGCGCGTTCCACCCGGACATGCACGAAGTCGCAGCAAAAACGCAGGCCGGCGTTGCGCAGCAGGACGCCTGGCAGTAAGCCCGCCTCGCATAAAATCTGGAAGCCGTTGCAAATCCCAACCACGTAGCCGCCGCGAGCGGCATGCTCGCGAACGGCTTGCATCACCGGCGAACAACTCGCAATCGCTCCGCAGCGCAGGTAGTCGCCGTAGGAAAATCCGCCGGGCAAAATCACCACATCGCAGTCGGCGACCGAGGTTTCGGCGTGCCAGACGAAGCGCACCGGCTGTCCGATGAGCTTGCTGATGACGTGGTAGGTGTCATGGTCACAATTGGAGCCGGGAAAGACGACGACGCCGAATTTCATAGGGCTTTCATAGGGCCGGACTTCCAGGAAAATGCTTAAAGCGTGTACGTTACCCGTTGCGCCGCGCCGATGCAAATCCGCCGGGCGAACCATTACCAGTCACGCAAGATGCGGGCGGCGCAGCTCAGTCCCGACGCCGCCACCGACGGGACCCCCTGCCCCGGAAAACAACTGTCGCCAGCACAGTACAGGCCGCGGATGAGCGAACCGCTCTGTGGCTTGAGCAGAATGTCGGACCCGCGCCGGAGCAGCGGGCCATATGTGCCGCGTACGCGCGCCAAGTACCGTTCATTCGTCAGCGGCGTCCCGACCGACACGACGTCAACCGTCTCAGCGGCGTCCGGAATGACCCGTTCCAGCATGCGGAGCATGTGCCGTGCAGCGGCTTCTTTGGCGGCGCGGTAGGCCGGCGTCCGGCGCACACCGCCGCCGTTCGCAGCGGGTTGCGTCAGCGCCGCCCAGTCGTCGTAGCGATCCACCATAAACGCATGGACATTGTGCCGGCCCGGCGGCGCAAGGCTAGGATCGTGCAACGACGGCAGCGAAACAAACAACATTCCGCGCGGTCGGTCATAGGCGTCCCAGTCGTTGACGACAATGTGGTGAACGACCGTGTCCGGCGGTAGACGCTCGGCCGCCACGCCCCCAAAGAGGCTCGTGAAGCTGTCTGCCTGGGCATAACGCAGCGATTGCTCCCGAAACACGACGCCCGCCAGCGGATGCTCACGAAACAGCCGTCCGTAGGTGTCCCAAAACGTTGCGTTGGAAACGATGGCGCGCGCCGTGATGACCTCGCCGGATTCAAGCTTGACGCCGCGCGCGCGCCCACGGTCAAGCAGCCCGGCTGTGACGCGGCTTCCGTAGCGCACCTGCCCACCGTGACGCTCAATGCCGGCCGCCAGCTTCTCTGCGATGACACTGCACCCACCCAGCGGATACCGGACGCCGTTGACGTGGCGGTCGCCAAAAACCAATGCGGCGTTGACAAGCGGTGTGGCGTCGGCCCCAGTCAGCGCCCAACAAAAAGCCTCAATGTCAATGAAGCGCCGCAGGCGGGCATCCCGAAGATAGCGCCGCGCCAGAGTACCGAGTGTGGTCAGAGCCGCCCGGCTCATTTGCAGCGCGTCCCACGGCGCTGTCGCCACACCGCGCACCAACCCGGCCACGTCGTCCAACGCAATGAGCGGCACGCGCGCCATTACGCGGTAGGCATCCTGCACCGCGTCGTAAAAGGCGCGAATCCCGGCTCGTTCCTGTGGAAAGTGGCGCGTCAACTCGTCGAGGAACTGCTCGCGGTCGTAGTGCGTCCGTATTTCGAGACCATCCGGCAGGTGGTAGTGAATCTGGACCTCATCGCGGCGCGTCTCGACCGTTTCGCCGACTTCAGCCAGCGCCTCGGCGACGAAGTTAACCGTGCCCTCCGTGCCCAAGCCGTACAGCAATGACGCGCCAACATCAAAGCGATAGCCAGCGCGGGTGAAGTACGACGCGCTGCCGCCCGGTACGGTGTGCTGTTCGAGAACTAGCACCCGAACGCCATGCCGCGCCAAGCGGGCCGCCGTCGCCAGACCGCCGATGCCAGAGCCGATGACGACCACCTCCGGCTCCCAGCCGTCCGACTGCACCGTGGTCATGGCTTGGCGAAGCGTAGACCGTTAACGACGCAAAAGAAGTCGCGGACCTCACTTTCCGGCGTCATAACGCGGGTCAGCGTCGGCCGGGCGGTGATGGACTGGCCCGGCGCTAGTTGTTTGAGGTTCTGCGCGGCCAGCGGGTAGGCGAGCTTTTCCACGATGATTTTTTCTTCCATATCAATCAGATAGACCCGCAACTCCACGCCGGTCAACGTGCGGTCGCCACGGTTTTCAAGCCGACAGATGTATTCGTACCGGTCACCTCGTTCGCCATTGACCACAAGACGATCAACGGGAATAAGCCGAACTCCCTCACGCTTGATGTAATCGTCAAATTCTGGATCGCCGGCGCGTAGCATGCCTTCGGTCATCTGCGCGGCGGCGCGTTCACGGCTGTACTTTTCCCACCAGACGACCAGACCGACGGCGGCGGTGACAACAACAAAAGTCACCGCCAAGATGATCAGTAACGTCCGGCGCGCGTTGGTCGGCGACTCGGAAGCGATAGTTGGTTGGATTTCCAGCTCAAGCATGGCGGTGGAGCAGAGCAACGTTGGGGGCGGTCAGGTGAATTTCGTCTGCCGTTGGTGTAGCGCGTAGTGTAGCTTGGCGAAAGAAGGCGGTGTACCTCACAGGAAAGGATTGAATCGGCATGATAGCCACGGAAATGAAAGCAAGTGAAGCCCAAAACCCAACTAATGCCACGATTCGGGAACGCGCCGAAGCGTTTTTCAGGACGCTTCAGGACGAAATCTGCGCCGCGCTTGAGCAGCTAGACGGTGCGGCGAAGTTTCGCGAGGACCTGTGGGAGCGCGAAGGAGGCGGCGGCGGGCGGACGCGCGTCATTGCAGACGGCCGCATCTTTGAAAAGGGCGGCGTGAATTTTTCGGCCGTCTATGGCCTGATGTCAGAAAAGCTGGCGGCGCGGATGATGCCTGGTGAAGACCGGACGTTTTACGCCACCGGCGTCTCGCTGGTCATTCACCCGCGTAATCCGATGGTTCCGACCGTCCATGCCAACTTTCGCTACCTTGAACAGGGAAGTAGCGCTTGGTTTGGCGGCGGCGCGGACTTGACACCCTACTACCCGTACCGCGAGGACGCCGTTCATTTTCACCAAACGCTCAAGGACGCTTGTGACCGGCATCATCCCGACTACTACCCGCGCTTCAAGCAGTGGTGCGACGAATATTTCTTCCTGCCGCACCGCAACGAGACGCGCGGCGTCAGCGGGATTTTCTTCGACTACCTCAAGGCGGATGAAAACACCGACATGGAGGCCATTTTCGCCTTTGTTCAGACCGCCGGGCGGGCGTTTCTACCGGCCTACGTGCCGATTGTCGAACGCCGTTGGAACGAGCCGTACGGTGAGGCGGAACGCGAGTTTCAACTGATTCGGCGCGGGCGATATGTGGAGTTCAACCTGGTTTACGACCGGGGGACGGTGTTCGGGCTGGAAACACGCGGGCGGACGGAATCCATCCTGATGTCGCTGCCGCCGTTGGCGAAGTGGGTTTACGACTACCGGCCGGCACCGGGCACCCGTGAAGCCGAGGCGATGACGTTTTTCACCCCGCAGGACTGGTTGGGGCTGACGCAGACGCCTTGAAATCGTGGAAACGGCGGAACGGCGGATGACGCTGCGGCTCTACCTCGACGAAGCCGCAGTACGCATGTTTTTGCTTGGCTTCGCCGCCGGTCTGCCGTTGCTGTTGGCGCTCGGCACGTTGAGTTTCCGGTTGCGTGAGGCGGGCGTGGAGTTGTCCGCCATTGGGTACGCCGGCTGGGTCGGACTGGTCTATGGCTTCAAGTGGTCTTGGTCGCCGCTGGTGGATCGGCTACCGCTGCCGGGCTTGACGACGACGCTCGGACAACGTCGCGGATGGCTTTTGGCGGCGCAACTGGCGGTTGCGGGCGGTCTTGTCGGTTTGGCATTGACCGATCCCCGGCAGGCGCTCGGACGAACGGTTGGGCTGGCGCTTTTCGTCGCCTTCGCCTCCGCCACGCAGGACATTGCTCTGGACGCCTACCGCATTGAATCGGCGGAGGCGACACGCCAAGGCGTATTGGCGGCGACCTATCAGACAGGCTACCGGTTGGCGATGATGTGGAGCAGCGCCGGGACGCTCTGGATTGCGGCGCGCGTCGGCGGCGAGGGCTATTGGCACGCGGGGTGGCGGGCGGCGTATCTGGTGATGGCGGCTTCTATGCTGATCGGCGTCGTCACCGTCTTTTTTGCGCCTGAGCCGGCGGTTGTCCGTCCGCCGGTCGAGCGGCGCGTCCTCGCGTGGCTGCGGACGGCGCTGCTTGAGCCGTTCGCCGACTTCGTACGCCGTTACCGGTGGCGGGCGGCGCTGACGCTGGCGCTCATTGCCACGTACCGCTTGAGCGATACGGTCCTAGCCGTGATGGTCAATCCGTTCTATGTGGACGCCGGATACCGAAAGGAGCAAATTGCAGCGATTAGCAACGTCTACGGCGTTGTGATGACACTGGTTGGGTCGTTTTTGGGCGGGGCGCTGGTCGTCAGGTGGGGGCTGCCGCCGACCCTGTGGCTTGGAGCGTTGTTGAGCGCGGCGACCAACCTGCTTTTCGCCGGCTTGAGTCTGACGGGACCACAGGCAGGAGCGCTGGTCGTAGTCGTTTCGGCGGAGTATCTCAGCACGGGCATCGCCTCGGCGGCTTTCATCGCCTACCTGTCGTCGCTGACGAACGTTGGTTATTCGGCGACGCAGTACGCCCTGCTGAGTTCAGTGATGTTGCTGTTGCCGAAGTGGGCGGCGGGTTTTGCGGGCGCTGTTGCGGCGGCGGTGGGCTACACGCAGTTTTTCATCGGGACGGCGCTGCTCGGACTGCCCGCCGTCGGTTTGGCGGCGTACGCCGCTCGGCTGGAAACTCGGCTGGAAAACCGTTCACCGTGATTTGGCGTCTGCTCTATCCGTTGGGGGCGGCGCTTTCCGGCGCTTGGACGACTTGCGCGCCGTCCCTCGGCCGCTGGGCGGGTAAAGCCGACGCAGAATTGTCCCAACGCGCTTGCCCCAATCGCCTTCCGTATGCTTGCCGCCGCGCACTTCGCGGTAAAACAAGTCCACGTCAAGCGTCCAGCCGTATTCCAGCAGGATGTCGCGCATCCGGCGCAGGTGCATCACGCCTGCGCCCATTTCGCGCGTCCCCATATCCAGCCAGATGCGCACGTCGGGCTTGCGTTTCAGGTGACGCACCAGCCGAAACGCCACGCCGTGATCCCACCACAGCGAGGGAGACAGCGCGGCGATGCACCCAAAATACTCCGAATAGTGCAGCCCCAGCAGCAGGGCGGCCAGTCCGCCTAGCGAGGAGCCGCCGATGCCGGTGCGTTCGCGGCCGGGCTCGGTCTGGTAAGTAGCGTCTATGAATGGTTTAAGCTCTTCGACAATAAAGCGTCCGTAAAGGGGCAGTAAGCCACCCTGCTTGACGCCCGAGTCGCGCGTCGGGGTGTATTCGTCTATCCGGTGAACGCCCGTATTCCAGACGCCGACAATGATCAGCGGCGCAATTTTCTTTTCGAGCATCAGCCGTTCCGCCGTCCGCGCCATTTTCCAGTCGTGGCCGCGAATGTAGGCCGTATCGCCGTCGAACAGGTTCTGTCCATCCTGCATGTAGAGGACGGGGTAGCGTACGGTCGGGTCATCGCCGTGGCCCGGGGGCAGGTAAACGATGACGTGCCGCTTGTGCGTCAAGTACCGCGAGGCGACGTTGGGATGGATTTGAAAGCGCCCGGCGTAGCTGTCGGCGTCCTTGGGGATGGAAGGTGCAAACGCCGCCTGACTCGGCGTGGGGCGCTGGGACATGACAAGCGGGCGTCGGCCGGCCGCCGCAGCGGGTCGAGGCCGTTCCAACGATTAGCAAGAGGTCGTACGCCGCAGACTATGCTGATTGTCCAAGGGCGACGCAAGCCGTCCCTGAAAGCCGCGCGTCGGCGATTGAAAAACTGAAAGGTATGGACGCCGACTTGCGGCGGTGTTGGTTTCGGCCATAATCACCGCCACACCTTGATTCATCAACGGGAGAACGACGACCCGATGAAGCGCAGTAATGGATTGTTCTTGGCGGCGGCGCTTGTGCTGCTAGCCGGGCTGTCGCCGCTCACCGGCTGTCAGGGTGGTTCGGCGGCGGGCGACCCCGATAAAACCGGCGCGGCGGCGATGCCGCCGGAGTTTGTCAAGCTGCTTGGGCAGGATGACGGCTTTGCGCTGGCGCTGTTGTTCGGCGCGGACGTCCAGGGCAACCTCAAAGACTGTGGTTGTCCAAAGCACCCGCAGGGTGGGCTGGCGTGGCGGATGGGATACGCCGAAGGTTTGAAGAAGTTGGTCCCGGACGTTGCAATTGTCCAGCTTGACGCCGGACGAATGTTCGCCAACTCGGTCGGCTACATCCAGCCCTACGACCGTGTGCGCAACGAATGGATGCTGCGCGCATACGGCGAGGCCGGTTTTGCAGCGGCGAACATTAGCTACTACGACGTACAGATGCTGGCCGAGTTGCTGCACAAGTCGGAGTTTGAGAACAAGCGCCAAAAGTTTCCGTTTCTGGCGCGGCTGGTTTCGGCCAACGTGCGGCCGACCAAGCCTGACTTGGTCGCTCCGCCGCGCTACCTTGTCGAAACCGTCACGGGCAAGCGGTTGCCCAAGCCGATTCGCTTAGGGATTACCGGCGTCACGATGGCGAATCCGAATCCCGGCGCGGAAACCCTCAACTTCACAATTGACGACCCGGCCGAAGCGCTCAAACTTGTTCTGCCGGAACTGCGCGCCAAGTCGGACTTTGTGATTGTGATGTCGTACGGGCCGGAAGCCCAGACCGACAAGGTGACAAAAGTGCCCGGCATTGACCTCGTGGTGGTGGCGAACAACCTCGGCGCGATGATTCTGCAAGTGCAGAAGGTCAACGACGTGTCGGTAGTGCAGGCTTTCTCGCAGACGAAGATGTTGGGCGACCTGCGGTTTTACTACGGAACGGATGGTAAGCTCAACCAGATGCGGCTTTCCATGCCCAGCCTCGATAAGGTCATCCCGACCGACCGGCGGTGGGAGCAAATGGTAGCGGACGCGCAGAAGGCAATTGACGAGGCGATGAAGGCGACGGTGGATGCGCCGCCGGCAGAGCCGGCCGGGCCGCCCAGCAGCGCCGCGCCGCCCAACAGCACCACGCCGTCTAGTAAGTAGGCCATGATGAAGCTCCAGCCGCCCGTTACCGGCGGCCGGCGTCCGCGTGCGATCCGGCTTCCGGCGCCGACAAACCCAGTCCGTAGAGCACCGCCGCCGCCGCCAACGCGACCGGCATCAGCAGCAACGCGACGGAAAGCGTCTGTGTCGTTGGCGAAAGGCCGCAGAGCGCGGCGATGGAGGACACCAGCGCCGGCGGCGGTTGTCCCGCTTCGGCCAGCTTGCGCAGGTACGTGGAAATCCATCCCACCAATGACAGCGAAATGCCGTCGCCGAGGACATGGATGGCGACGACTAGAAATCCGGTCGCCGTGGTGCGCAGGTTCGGCGCGACGAGATTGACGACCAGCGTATTTGCCGGCCCGTTGCCGAGATAGACGAGAAAAAGGGTGAGGAACGTACAGACCTGATACACGCGCGGCGACGCGGCGACCAACGCGATGAGCATGGGGATGGCCGCCACGCCGCCGCTGACGGCGCAAACGAAAAAATATCCCCGCACACCGCGCAGCCGCCGATTGAGCGCATCGCCCAGAAAGCCGCCGACGAGACTGCCCAGTGTGCCGCCGACGACGGCGCAGACGCCCAACACCAAGTTGGCTTCTTTCTCGCTAAGTCCTTTGTCGGTTTTCATCCATTCCGGCGCCCAGAACACCAGCGCGCCCAGCGCAAAGGTGATCGCCGCGTATCCGGCGCACGTCAGCAAGTAGCCGCGATTGACCAGTAAGCGTCGGTAGCCGTCCAGCCAATGCGTGGATTCATCAGCGGCAGCGGCTTCCGCCGGTTCGTCCATGACGCCACGCTGCGGCTCACGGATCAGCGCCATGGTCGCCGCCGCCAGCAGACCCGGCACGCCGACAATCAGCAGCGCGTTCCGCCAACCAAACGCCGCCGGGTCGCCAAGGTAGCCGCCCAACACAAAACCCGCCGCCGCCCCAATGGGGATGGTCGCCTGAAAGATGCTCATGACGAGACCGCGACGGTTTTTCGGGAAGTAGTCCGCCAGCAGGCTCGGCGCGATCGTGGCGTAGTTCGCTTCTCCGACGCCGACGGCGGCCCGGGCGACCAGCAGTTGGAAGAGGTTGCGCGCAAAGCCGGCCCCGGCCGTGGCGAGGCTCCAGACAAAGATGCCGGCCGCAATCAGGCGTCCGCGGTGGTACCGGTCGCCGAAGTAGCCGAACAAGGGTGAGCAAAGCGTATAAACCCACGTGAAGGCGCTCCCAATCAGACCAAGCTGCGCGTCGGTGTACCCCGTGTCGGCTTTGATGTAGGGCACCAGCGCCGAGAAAATGTAGCGGTCAATGTAGTTGAGCAAGTTGAGCAGCGTCAGCGTCGCCAATACAAAGTAGGCGTAGGTCATCGCCCGAGACGGCGACGCGGCGGCGGTAGCGGCCATGAGTGTAAAGGCTTGTCCGCGAGAAAGTAGGTTGCGAGCGGGGCGATCTTAGCGGCTGCGCCGACGGTTGGCTAGTGGGCGTCCGACGGTCAAAAGCGCCCGTTCCTTACGAAATTTTTGCGCTCTTTGAAGGTGTAGTGACGCCCCGGTTAAATCGCGTCATTTGAGAGGGTCAGGCGTCGGAACGACACACAGCGCCAGTCACAGCCTGCCTGTGTTATGGTTTTGTCCCGCAGGCGCGCGCCGCCGCCCGTGGACGCAGACCCAACACCGACCTTGGAAGACCCTGGAGGTACGCACGCGATGTCCACGCCGTTGACCGCCACCCCGCCCCGCTTGATGACCTTTGAAGAGTTCTTAGACTACGGCGAACCCGGCGTACGCTATGAACTCATCGAAGGTGTCCCCGTCGAGATGCCCCAACCGAAAAAAGCCCACCAACTCATCGTACTGGCGCTAGCCGCGTATCTCACCCGCGCCATCAGTGAGAAAGGGTTGCCGTACGTGGTGACGCTGCTGGGGGTGCAGATTAGTGAGCACATGGCGCTGATTCCCGACCTGGTGGTGTGTCGGCGGGAGGATGCGGCGCTGGGGGCGGATGAGGAGGAAGCCGGGGTGGTGCGGGTAGGCGTGCCGGTGGTGTTGGCGGTGGAGGTGGCGAGCGAGAACTGGCGGGACGACCATGGGAAGAAGCGGGAGGCGTATGCGCGGCGCGGGGTGGCGGTGTACGTGGTGGTGGATCGGCGGCGGCGGTGCATGGTGGTGTACGGGCGACCGGATGTAGTGACGGGGAGGTACTTGGAAGAGAAGACGTATCGAGAGGGTGAAGTGGTGGTGTTGGAGGCGTTGGGCGGGTGTCGGTTGCCGGTGCGGGAGGTGTTGGCGGGGGTGTTTGCGGAGGATTTGCAGCGGGCGGAGTTGGAGCGGTTGTTGGCGGAGCAGGCGGCGAAGGAGGCGGCGGAGGCGCGGTTGAAGGAAGCGGAGGCGCGTGCGGAAGCGGAGCGGCAAGCCAAACTCGAAGCCGAAGCCCGTGCCGAAGCCGAACGGCAGGCCAAGCTCAAAGCCGAAGCCCGCGCTAAAGAAGCCGAGTCTCGCGCTGAGGCAGAGCGGCAAGCCAAACTCGAAGCCGAAGCCCGCGCCGAGGCGGAACGCGCGGCACGGGAAGCGGAGCGGCAAGCGAAAGAAGCCCTGCTGGAAGAGTTGACCCGCTTGCGCGCGCAGATGGGGTTGCCGCTGGAAGCGTAACGCAGTGAGTAATCCCAGCTATCCGCCTGCACACCAGCCGCGTCGTCACTACCGATGCGTCTCGCACAACTGGTGAACCGGCGGCTTCCGCTCCGCGCGCGCCACTGCCTCACTTCCCCACCTATTCGTTCTTAGGTTGCGAGTGGCGCAATCTTAGCGGCTGCGCCGACGGTTGGCTAGTGGGCGTTCGACGGTCAAAAGCGCCCGTTCCTTGCGAAATTTTTGCGCCCTTTTGCGCCAGCGCGCGTTAAGCCGCCGTTGTCGTCTTACATCGTTCGCTTCAGCAGGTCATACCCTTACATGGCAGGAGAACCCACGATGCGCTTCACGTCGTTACGCTTCACGCTCGCCCTCTGCTTTCTCGCCGCCATGGCTTGCGCCGCCGCCGCGCAGTCCGAGCCGGCCGCCGCAACGGAAGCTTCTGGAGCCAGCGGTCGCCAAACGCTGGCGACGCCGGGAATCATCGTCAGAATGCTTGAGGTCAAGCACCGCAAGCCGTCCGTGCTGGCCGAGGTGTTACGTGATCTCATGACGCCGCAGGGCTACATGCGCGCCGGCGACGAGTTCAACGTTCTCGTCGTACGGGATACCCCGGAAGGTCTCGCCCGCGTTGAAGAGGCGCTCCAGAAGCTCGACCGCCCAGCGCTGCCGGACGAAAACTTTGAGGTTAGCTTTTACTTTCTGAAGAGCTCCGAGACGCCCACCGACCGGAAGCGATACCCGCCCATCATTGAGCCGGTTGTCAGGCAACTCGAAAGCTCATTGCCGTTTCGCGGCTATGAATATCTTGGAACGACATTATCCCGAACAACGAATGGAGGCTATATTTCTACGAGCACCGCCCTGAAGGAATATGAAGCTGCCAGCGGACTCATCACAGTCATCCCAAAGTTTACATCCACCATCAGGGCTAGGATTGATGTAGTTGGAAAAAGCAGCGATAGGTATATATTCAACCTATCAAACTGCTCAGTCGCTCTATCTGGGGAAGGATATGGAAACGAGCAAGATTCAATGACTTTCAGAGTGCTGGAAGGCGAGCCTGTTTGTATTGCAACACAAGCGGCAAGGTCGGAAAATTTTTTTGCAGTTATCGTGATCAAGCGTCTCAAGCTAGGCGACTAAGTTCGTTCACGATAAGGCGACAATCGCTTGAAAACGTCGGGAGCGTGGGCGTCTTTGCTTCCATTGGCCTTTCAAGCCCGCAAGCGAGACGCCGCCGCTCCAGAACCTACCTACCAGTCGGCCAGTACGACCCGCGCCGTATTGTAGCCGCTCGCTCCGAAGACGCCGCCGCCCGGATGCGTGCTCGCGCCGGTCAAATACAGCCCCGGAATCGGCGTCTTGTAGGACGCCAGTTCCGGCAGCGGACGAAAGAAAAACATCTGGTCAAGCGACATCTCAACGTGCATGACGTTGCCGCGCAGCAGCCCCAGCTTGCGCTCGATTTCAACCGGCGTCTGAATGTAGCGCCCAATAATTTTCCCCTTCATATTCGGCGCATAGCGGCACACGACATCATAAATTTTGTCGGCTTCGCGCTCGGCGATGTCGTCCCAGTTTTCGCCGTTGGAAAGCTCATAGGGGTGGTACTGCGCCCACGTAAACAGCGTATGCTTGCCCGGCGGAGCCAGCGTCGGATCAATCGCCGAAAACGTCATAGCAACCACGCTCGGCTGCGCCGGCGGGCGTCCGAGGTAAAAATCCCGCAGGCTGCTTTCCAAGTAGGCCGCCGACGGGCAGAGCAACTGCAGCGCGCTGTGGCATGGCGCCACACCGCGTTCGTCCGCCGTCACGCCCTCATACTGCGGCAGTTCCTCGACGGCATGCCGAACAATCATCCCAAAGCCGTTGCCAACGCGAATGTTGGCGACGCGCCGCCGCAACTCGCTGGGGCAATCTTCCAACAGCTTGAGAAACGTCGTTTGGACGTGGCAGGCGCTCACCACCCGGCGTGCGTGGAAGGCCTCGCCGCCCGTCAGCTTAATTTTGAACGTTCCGTCGGTCAGTCGCGCAATGGCTGAAACTTCGGCGTTGAGGTAAAGCGTCCCGCCGTGCGCCTGAAAGCACTTGGCCAGCGCCTGTGTCAGCGCCCCAGAGCCGCCTTTGGCGCGCTTTGCGCCGGTTTGGTGAATCATGGCGTTCCAGCCGAACATGTCCCCACTGGCGACCTCATTCGGCCCCGGCCCTGACTGCGCCGCCAACCACAGCATGGCAGTGCGCAGATGCTCGTTCTCGAACGTCTCTCGGATGACCTGTCCGTAGGGCGCCATCAACTGGCGAGCGGTTTCTAGCGACCCCCATGCCTTGCGCGCTCGAAGGCTGGTCACGCCGCGCTTGAGCGCCGTCCAGAGAATTTTCTGCGGGTTGGGCGTGTTGAGAAATACCTCAAAAATTGCTTCGTTGAGTTCACCCCAGTGCGCGACAAACCGGCGATACCGCTCCGCGTCGGCGGGCGATAACTGCGCAATGCTGGCGCAGGTTTTGTCAATGTCGCGGTGGAAGGTAATGGCGTGGGGCGTCCCCAGAACGGGATAAAACGCCCACGGGTCCATTTCAATGTATTCGAGACCGTATTTGGCGAGTTCAAGCTCCGCAATGACCGGCGTCCCGTGAATCATAATGTGGGCTGACGAGCCGATATCAAACTTGTAGCCCGGAATGATTTCCTCCGTGCATACCGCGCCGCCCACGACCGGACGTCGTTCCAAAACCAAAACAGAACGCCCTGCCTTCGCCAAGTAGGCGGCGCAAATCAGGCCGTTATGCCCGGCGCCCACCACGGCGACATCGTAAATTGCTGCATCCGACATATCCTGAACCACTGTTGAACCGCGCCGTGTTCAACTCTGGGACGGCGCGGCACGGGATACCTCCCCAAGGGTAAAACAGGCTGTGAGGTTGTCCGCACCGTGGCGTCGTCGCCAAGCCCCACCCTACGAAGCATCCGCCAACTCGGTATGGGAGGCTGTGCCATCTGGTGTGTGCGCCGCAATCGCCTCGGTAACGCGCCGGAAGGTCTCCGGCGTCGCTGCGCCGTTGACAGCCTGCACAATCGCGCCGTCCGGCGCAATGACGACGACACGGCAGCGGCCGAACGTCAGGCCATACGCCCGCGCCACTTCGCCATTCCAATCAATGAGCACTTCCTTGGGGGATAGTTTTTCAATACTGGTGCGAACCAGCTCCCGAAAGATACCCGGTACGCCCTGGAAGGCCGCAATCCCAACGATGTCAATCCGGTCGCGGAACTGCACGTACAATGGTTCGATCCAGCTCGCTAACTGGGAAGCGCTGACCATATCACCGAAGCACAGCACCGTCACCATTGGGCGCGGAAAGTGATACACGTGCGCTCGGCCGTGGTGATCGTCAAGTGAGAATGACGGCGCTTGTCCGAACATCGTGTGCACAGAGAAGTTTTTCCGCAGGTTCATCACCGAACAGACGCAAAGTTAGCGGTAAAGCCGCTTCATCGCCTGCTTGATGAGGTGACTCAAATCCCGACTGGTTTCCTCGGCAAAGGTCTGAGCCACAGCCTTCTCCACCAGAGCCGGCGACCACCCAAAGTTGATGAGCGCCGAAGCCACGTCCCGTTTGAGCGGTTCGTCGCCGTCGGCGGGCGTAGGCGTGGCTGACGGGGGGAGATCAAGCGCCGGGAGCTTGTCGCGTAGCTCAACAATGATACGCTCGGCGGTTTTCTTTCCGATACCCGGCACGCCGGACAGCCGCCGGCCGTCGCCAACCGCAATCGCCTGCGCCAAATCCGGTGGGGTAAAACCCGACAGGAGCGCCAGTGCCGTCCGCGCCCCGACGCCCGACACCGACAGCAGCCGGACGAAAAACGCCCGCTCCGTGCGGTCGTGAAACCCGTACAGGGCGAGCGCGTCCTCGCGCACTAGCAAGTAGGTGTGCAGCGTCACGTTGCGGCCGACTTCGGGCAGGCGCTCGTAGGTGTAGAGCGATACGCCAACTTCAAAGCCGATGCCGCCGACGCCAACCACAACCGCCGCCGACGCTTTCTCCAACAGGGTTCCGGTCAGTTGGGTGATCACGGGTTGCCATCCTCGTCTGGAAAAATCAGCGGGTGAACGCCTACCGTACCACACCGCGTCACCGCCGACTGCGCCGGACAGCCCCGCATACAGCGGCATGCGGATGTTACGGTTGCGAAGTGTGTTTTTATAAACGAACTTAGGGGCAAGGCAGTCTGCTGCGTCGTCCGGTGCGGCAGGCGTGTCTTGAGCACCTTTTCTGGAGATCCCCCTATGGCGTCCTTGAATGTCATCCGCGAGGCAAGCTGCGCCGAAGGCTTCTGTTCGCTCGGCTGCATCGCTTGGCTGTACCGCAAAATTCGTGGCTCGTTTTTTCTGATTGTCGGCAGCCACACCTGCCAGTATTTCATGCAGTCTGCGCTCAGCGTGATGATCTTTTCTGAGCCGCGTTTCGCCACTGCCATCATCGAAGAAAGCGACTTGGCGGCGAAAACCGCCGACTTCGCCCACCTTGAACTTGACCGTATCGTGGGCGACATCGTTCGAGAATACAACCCGACGATTATCTTCCTTGTTGGCACTTGCCCAGCCGAGATCATCAAGATTGATCTCCAAAACATCGGCGAGATGCTGACGCAGAAGTACGCCCGCCCGATTATGTTCGCGCCGGTTTCCGGTCTGGAGCACACGTTTACCCAGGGCGAAGACGGCGTGCTGCAGGCGTTGCTGGCCATCTCGCCGGAGGAAGCGCCCGGCACGCCGCGCGAACTCCTGTTGGTCGGCGCAGTGGGCGACCTCGTGGAAGATGAAATTCTCGAACAGCTAGCCGAACTGGAGATTCCCGTACGCGGCGTCCTCCCGGCGCGCGACCCACGCCGACTGCCCGCCATTGGGCCAAACACCGTCGCCGTGGCGCTCCAGCCGTATCTCTCCATGACGATGAACGCGCTCAAACGGCGCGGCGTCGAGGTCATTTCCTGCCGGACGCCTATTGGGCCGACGGCGACTCGCCAGTTTTACGAAGCCATTTGCCGCGCCTTCGGCAAGGAGCCGCCCGCCAAGCTCGCGGCGCTCGAAGCTGAAGCTTGGGAACGAATCGGGCCGGAGCGCGAACTGCTCATCGGCAAACGCATTGCCATCGTCGGCGACAACTTGCTCGAACTCCCTATTGCTAACCTGCTGCATGAAATGGGCGCGGAAATTGTTGAACTCTCCACGCCTTACTTCAACCGCAAGGCAATGGCGGCCGACGTGGCCTGCCTACCGGAAGGGCTGACGCTGTATGAGAAACCGGATGTTATCGCGCAGGCTGAGCGCATCATTGCCCTCAAACCTGACCTAACGATTTGCGGCCTTGGGCTGGCGAATCCGTTTGAATCACGCGGACTGCCGACCAAGTGGTCAATTGAGTTCACGTTTACGCCCATCCACGGGTTCAAGCACGCCAAGGAATTGGCGGAAATCATTGCACGTCCTGTCCGGCGTGGGAACCTGATGGCGCAGCGCGGGTGGTATGTTAACCAACCGGCCGCCGGGCCAGCCGCTGTCTGAGCGGCAGTGCTTTGGTTCGATGACGACTGGCTTCCAACGCTATCGCGCTTCCTTCTGCTCAGGAGTAAAAACCTATGCGACTTCACTACTGGACATATGAAGGCCCGGCTCATGTCGGCGCATGCCGGGTTGGGACTTCGATTCCCGGCATACATACGGTGCTCCACGCGCCCGGCGGTGATTCCTACACCAGTGTTTTGTTCACGATGATTGATCGGCAGTGCGGCTTCCCAGCCGTAACTAACGTCAGCTACGGGCGGAAAGAGGTCTCTACGACGGGCGTGGATCGAATGATCACTGTCGTGGAGCAGGTTGAGCGTACACACAAGCCGCGCATCATTCAGGTCATTCCCACCTGCACGTCCAATCTCCTCAAGGAGGATGTGGGCGGCGCGCTGAATCGCTTACAGTCACGGTGCAACGCCCGACTGGTTTTCCTTCAGCTCAACGCCTTCTGCGAAAAAGAGGATCAAGGGGCGGATATGACGTTCGCCGGTTTGGTTGAGCAGCTGGCGACGGGGACGAGTGAGCGGACGCCGGAACCCAGCGTCAACATTTTGGGGTTGACCAGCCTTGGTTTCCGTCACCGCGACGACCTACGGGAAATTACCGGCCTCCTCAACCAGTGCGGCGTGCGGGTCAATGCGGCGCTCCCCCTTGGTGGTACGGCGGCCGACTTCGCCCGGTTGGGTCAGGCGTGGTTCAATGTTGTACCTTACGCTGAAATTGGGCTGCGGGCGGCGAAAATCTTGGAGCACCGCTTTGGGCAGCCCTATCTCGTCCATGCGCCGATTGGGATTCAGGCGACGCAGGAATTCATCGAGCTGGTGCAGGCTAAGGTTGAAGAACTGGGCGGCCGCCCGGCCAACTTCCATCCACGCCCGGAAACGATGAGCCGCATGCCGTGGTATTCACGTTCCGCCGACAGCCACTACCTGACGCCCAAACGGTCCTTTGTGTTCGGTGTGGCGTCGCACGCCTTGGCGGTCGCCCGGATGATGGAGGAAGAAATCGGCATGCGTCCGCTGGCCGTCGGGACGTTTTCCTATGAACATTCAGGGGCGTTTCTCGATGAGTGCGCCCGGCGTGGCTGGCAGGGCTTTTACTCGGACGACTTCAAGGAAGTTGAGCGGCGGATCGCCGACCTGATGCCGGACATCGTTCTTGGGACGCAAATGGAACGTCACACGGCGCGGCGGTATGACTTGCCGGCGACGGTCATTAGCTGCCCAGCCCACGTCACGGATTTTCCGGCCCGCTATTCCCCATTTGCAGGTTGGGAAGGGGCTAATGTAATCTTTGACGCGGTAACGCACACACTCACGCTTGGTTTGGAATCGCACTTGATTGATATGTTCCGCGAGTTGCCGGGCGTTGAACATGATTCCGTTCTGGGTGCGGTTAGATTACCCGACCTGCCGGACACGCCCCGCCAGGTCACCAAGGCGGCCGCACCGGCTGTGGACGCCGCGCCAACCCCTGCTGCTGTTGCAACAGCGACGCCGGCGGGCGCGGCCTCCAGAGAAGCGGCCGGCGAGCCGCGATGGACGGATGAAGCCTTGGCGGAGTTGAAAAAAATCCCCTTCTTCATCCGTAAGAAGGCGATGCATAACACCGAGAAGTACGCGCGCGAGCATGGCATCCGCGAGATTCTCCCCCAGACGATTTACGCTACGCGCGATGAACTGTCACGCAAGTGAGTTTCCGCCGCTGGTGTGTGCCGCACCGACCGAGAGACACCCATAAGGAGCTTGTTCGGTGGACACTTACGTTGCAATTGGCTTGGCGATCGTCGTCATCGGTATCGTCGGCGCAGCCGCCTTCCTTTTCCTCAAAGGTAAGAAAACCGAAGACGCCGCAGGTTTGGGGCTGATGGGCGGCTCGCCGCCGGCGTTGGAAAAACCAAGCGCTGCGCAGGAAGCGGCGCGTGTCGCGGAAGCTCAGCAACGAGCGGCGGAAGAAGCGCGCCGCGCTGAAGAGCAACGGCGACTCGAAGAACAACGTCGTCTGGAAGAACAGCGGCGGCTGGAGGCACAACGGCGGGCTGAGGAAGAAGCGCGCCGCGCTGAGGAACAGCGCCGACTGGAAGAGCAGCGCCGCGCTGAGGAAGCCGCCCGCCTCGCAGCGGAAGAAGCCCGTCGCGCTGAAGAACAGCGGCGACTCGAAGAACAACGTCGCGCTCAGGAAGAAGCCGCTCGCCTCGCGGCCGAAGAAGCCCGTCGCGCTGAAGAACGGCGGCGTGCCGAGGAACAGCGCCGACTGGAAGAGCAGCGCCGCGCCGAGGAAGCCGCCCGCCTCGCAGCGGAAGAAGCCCGTCGCGCTGAAGAAGCTCGCCGGGCTATGGAAGCTCAACTCCAAGCGCAGCCGTTGCCGGAGTTTGATGTCAATAATGCGCCTGACCCGACACCGGCTACGCCAGCAACCAGTGAAACCGAAATTCCGGCTTACTTTATACCGCCGGGCGGCCAAACCGTGCCCCTGGGCTCGCCTCCCGCACCCACACCGCCGACCAAGTTCAAAGCTAGTGAAGAGCTGCACAAGATAGCGCAGCGCGTGGCGCGCACGATTGTTAGCGACATCAAAATCTACAATCCGCAGAAAATCGAGCAGGGTATCGCGCAGAAAAACCTGTACGACTTGCTCAAGAAGGAGTTCGACAACAGCATCAAGACCTATGAGGAGCGCGCCGACCCGCAGGTGCGGGCCGAGTCCAACTACCTATACGAGTACATTGTCAAGTCGCTGTGCAACGGCGATCCGTCCGTCCTTGGCGTGAACTTCCCGATGGACAAGTTCCGCCAGTCGTCATCCTGAATCAGCGATTTGTTTCCGACGTGATGCGCCCGGCCGCCAGTGATGCGGCCGGGCGTTTTTTTGGTGATGATCAAGTCTGGTGGGATGGCTCGTCTTCCTCGTCTCTCTCATCCGGGCTAACAAACGCCTTGAACTCCGGTATGTCATCGAGCAGGTTATGCACCTGCAGCCCGAACTCCCGCGCCGCGCCCTTCCCACGATCAATCTCGTCATACTTTTTGGCCGAGCGCTGTCGCTGTATCAGGAACAATCGCTTTGTCCTTGGGTTCACGCCGTAGAACTCAAGTTCATAGCGGTGCGGTTCATAATGTGCTTCGTTGTCGGCCCAGATGAAGTCCCACACCACAACTTTAATCCGTCCGTCACTGAGCGTGCCGACGTGAAAACCGCCAAGGTTGGAGGTCACAAGGCGTCTCTTGGAAAGCCGCGCAAACTTTCCCCCGACGACGCCGATGAGCTCCAGTTCAAAACTATGCCCGGAGCCGCCTAGCGCGACAGCGACCCAGGCAATAAGGGGCTGCGGAAAGCCGGCGACATTCAGTATCCAAAACCGCGCAAAAGTGAAGGTTGTTCCAAATGCATAGCCTGCTATGGGATCGCTATGTGGTCGCGCCTCATCACAAAACGCGCCGTTGGCCACCGCGCTTCGGGCGACGCAATTTCAAGCGTCGGCGCTTGGTCCTCTCCCTCCAGCACGCGGACGACGGTCTTGCCGAACTGCGGGAAAACCACCTCCGCCTGCTACGCCACGCTGGTATCCTGCGCGTAAGCCGCTGCCCCAAACACAACAAGCCAAAGACACAGCCGCATCGCGCCGTATAACCTACCGCGAGCGCACTTCGCCTACGACTTGCCAGACGCTGTGACTGCGCCGAATCCAGTGACGCAGCAAATCCACTCGGTAAGCGAAAGTGTCATCGCCATACTTTTCAAGCACCTCGTTGCGAAACAACTCTTCCAGCGTCAGCCGAATCGTCGTCTCGGACAGCGTGACAGGGTAGCCCGCTTCCGCAATGCGCGTGGCCAAACGTTCGGCCGTGACAACGTCGGCTTCGTCCAGCAGCACATCGGCCATCAGCGCCAGCACCAGTTTTTCATCGTCACTCAGACCGTCCCAAAAATACATCATCTGCGGGAGCGGGTTGTTGACGACCTCCTCAACAATGGCGACGACATCCGCCCGCAGCACGTAGTGCCGTTTCTGCTCATTGAGAAAATCAACTATGTTTTGGCAGAGCACCTGCGTGTAAAACGGCTGTCCGGCCGTCAACCGCACGATGGCATCCACCACGCCCCGACCGTACACGACGCAGTCTCTGACCGGTTCCGTAATGAGCCGCCGTGTGTCGTTAGGCGTCAGGTAGGACACCTTCCGAAACAGTGACCGCCGCAACAAGTCGCGCCAGAAGCGCCGATCTCGGTCTTCCAGCCGCCGCGAGCCGGTAAACACAAACGACAGACGTGCATAACGATCCAGCAAACTCGCCAGAAACGGCACGAGATCACGCGACAGTTTGCCGTCTTCCACCTTCGTCTCAAACAACTCATACTCGTCTACCAGCCACACCAGTTGCCGGTCGCCGATCCGGTCGAGCGTCGCTTCAATGAATGCTCGGAAACGGTCATACGGGTTCGGCTCGCCTGTGAAATCAGGTGGTTCCCACGGCGCAGACGTTTGTTTGGTCACGGCTTCGCCGATGAGACGGGCGACGCGGTTGAAAAATTCTCCATCGCTGCGAACCAGCATTTCCTGCATGTCTATGAAGACCGGCGTAAATGCTTCACCCAACCGGCCGTTCGCCATCTGGTAGAGGATAGAACTTTTTCCCGTACGTCGCTCGCCGCAAAAAACGATAACCAGTCCCTGCGGCGTCGCCTCGAGCTTCCGCACGACGTACTGGAAATCATCCTCGCGGCCGAAAAACATGGCTTGGGAGCGAATCGGGTTGCCGACGACGTAGGGATTGCGTCCGATGGGCGTGAATTTGCGCAGCGCCGGCGGCAGGACGTATTCCCGGCTGCGCGCACGCTGCATAAGCCAGACGCCTGTGCCGCCGCCCGTCATGACTAAAGCGCAGACGGCCCAGAACCAGCCCCGCAGGTAAAACGGGGCGTCAATCCGCACGACGTAGCGCCGAACGGCGGCCGTCCGCCCGTACAGGTCACGACTCAGTGCCCGCACTTCAAAGACGTGTTCGCCGGCGGGCAGGCCGCTGACAGCGTACTCGGTCGGCGTCGTCGCTGTGCGCTCCGGCGTAATGCGTCGCCAGTCAGCGTCGCGCCCGACGAGGCGGTAAAAGTACGTCACCGGGCCGGTCTGACTGACAGCTGTAAAGCGAAATTTCAACCGATGGAAGCCAGCGCGCAGTGACGCTTCCCTCGCCGACGGGATCTCTGCTCCGTCGGCTTCTAGGCGAATGTCCACGACGGGCGGACGCAGGTTGGGGCGATGCCGCACCAGCCCGGCGTCGGTGGCGAGCCAGAGGGCGCCGTCCGGCGTTTTCACAACGCCGCGCAGACGCAGACCACCGAGATCATACCGATCCCGCCGGTAGGTCTGCGCCACACCTTCCTCGTCCAGCAGAAATTTGCGCAGGCTGCCGTCACCCAACGCGACCCACAGAAAGGCTTCCATGGCGTTCTGCTCGACGTACAGGGCTTGTACGTCGCCGCCCTGCACCGCCGTCTGAAAACTGTCGGAGACAAAGTTCACGCCGTCGAAGGTTTCAATCCCCCGTCCCGTCGCTAGCCAAAAGCGGCCGCTCTGGGGCTGTTCAACAACGGCGCGCACATCGAGGTTCTCCAGTCCGCGCGTATCGCCGATGACCACGAGTTCAGCCGTTTCTGGCTCATAGCGGTACGCGCCGTCGTTAGTGGCCAGCCACACCGCGCCGGAGCGGGCAAGCGTCGCCGTCCGCACTTCGCCGTCCAGCGGAATGGCTTCGCCGTCCGGCTTTAGCGTCACGGCGTTGAGTTTGAACAGCATCTTAGCTGTGACGACCCAGAGCGTTTGGCGCGCAGCGTCCAGCAGCAACGACCGCACCCGCGTCAGGGAACGGTCGTCGGCTGTGACGGCGCGAACAGCTGCACCGTCCCACAACCAGAGGCCGTTTTCCGCCCCAACCCACAGGCGATCGTCCGCCGCCAGCAGCGCGCGAACCGTCAGTTTGGCTAGGTCGGGATGCGGACTCTGAAAGCGTACGCCGTCGAAGGCATAGACGCCGCGCGCCGTCCCAACCCAGAGACGGCCCGGTTCAGCGGCGGGCGCTACAGCGTACACATCGCTGTCCGGCAAGCCACGACTTGTGTCAAAGACGACGAAGCTATAGACATCGTGCCGGAAAGCACCCTTGTCCGTGGCGAACCAGAGGTTGTGGTCAAGGTCGCAGGTCACACCCACCACGGCGGCGTCAGTTAGCAATTCCGCCGCCTCGTTGCGGTGGGGGTCATAAACAATGACGCCCTGCCCGTCGGCGCGGGCGCACCAGACGCGCCCTTCCCCATCCACTCGACAGGCTCCCAGCGGACGTTGCGACAAAGCGCCCGGCACAGCGACAAGGTGGCCGTCTGGGGTCACCGTGCACAGCCCAGCGGAAGTCGTACACCAGAGCGTCGGCGACTGCGGATCGGCAGCGACGCCGTGTACGGCCGCCTCGCCGACGGCGGTCGGGGTCAGCCGTTCCCAGCCTTGCCCTGGCCGCCACCGGAACAGTCCGCGGGCAGTCGCCGCCGCCACGCCGCCGTCAGGCAACGTGTGGAGGTCGGCGATCCGCGTCGCGCCAATGTCAGCGACCGGTTGCCACTGAGTGGAGGCCGGCCAGTAGCGGTACAGCCCGCTCGCCGTCCCGACCCAAAGCTCGCCGCCTACACCCGCCAATAGGCAGGTCACATCACGCGCCGATTCGGAGAGAAACGACACCGTCGTCATTCCCGACGGCAGAAACGCCAGTCCGTCAGGCGTTCCGAACCACAGCACACCGTCGGTTGTCCGCGCCAGCGCCGTCACGGATTTCCCGACGAGGGGAGCAAGAAACGACTCCGGCGTTTCAGACGACTGGGACGCTTGTCCGTCAAAGCGGCAGACGCC
Organism: Chloracidobacterium sp.; assembly: GCA_025057975.1. NCBI lineage: Bacteria > Pseudomonadati > Acidobacteriota > Blastocatellia > Chloracidobacteriales > Chloracidobacteriaceae > Chloracidobacterium > Chloracidobacterium sp. The sequence continues at coordinate 147,301 of JANWUV010000003.1, read as the reverse complement.
GGCGGTCGTCCCAAACCACACGCTTCCATCGGCGTCGCAAAACACAGTCTGCACGTCATTGGAGGGTAAGCGCGGCGCAACGAATGAACGATCCAAGCTGCGCACGCCGATGGGAATGGTGGATACGCGGTTCAACAGAAGGGTGACTTCCAGCGTCGTCCGCTCGCCGGGAACGACGACCTCGACCGTTTTAGCTTCGTAGCCGGTGACGACGGCCGTGACCTCGTAAACGCCCGCCTCCATGCGTCCGAAGAAGTACTCACCCCGGCGGCCTTCGAGCGCGCGCAGAGCGGTGACTTCACGCCGCGCCGTGTCCTTCAGCCGCGCCGTCACGACTGCACCGCTGAGATTCACATTGGTGCGCTCACTGCGCGCGACGACCCGCAGCGAGCTAGGGGACAGTTGGAGCTTCAGATCGCTGACGATCTCGTCGGGACGACTCAAGCTGACGGCCTGTGTCTGCGGCCGATAGCCATTCGCGGTGGCGGTGATGGTGTATTTGCCGACACGCGGAACGGTGAAGGTGAATCTGCCGTCCGTCCCCGTCAGCAGGGAGGCCACAGGGGCGGTCGGGCTCGTACACATTACCTTGGCGTCCGCCAGCGGAGCGCCGGACTCGGCGACGACCACGCCGCTGATGGTCAAGCCCGTCGCCGGCGGCGCTTGGGCGGCGAATCCACCGTTTAGCAGGAGGAAAACCACGCCCAACCACAGACCGCAGCGGCGGCAACGTCGCCACGACGTACCGCCGCAACCGACCCACGTCGTTTGTTGTCTATGATTCATTCTGACAAGGCGCGTGGCGGTAAAACACGGGAAAGCCTCTGCCCCACCCGTTCCGCCTAAGCGTTCCACCCTGTTCCGGCTTAGTTTCGACGAAGTATAATGACGTAGGGCGCGGCTGCTTGCCACGCATCACCTTTGCTGTGTCGTCCCTAGACGCCATCCATGCCCAAGAAAGCTTCGGCGAAAACCGCCGTCAACCTTGCGCTCAAACGCGAACTCCAAGATTTTCAGGTCAAACAGCTCAAACGCAACTTTAGTGACCTCTATAACTCAAAAGAATACGGGCCGCTATGTGAGTTCTTCGTGCAGGACATTTACGCGCCGCGCGACTTTGAAGAGCGCAACCGCAGTTTTGAGCAAATTTCAAACTATTTCCGCAACGCGCTGGGCGAACGGTTCTTTCACGGTCTGATTCGCCTGCTTGACCTCTATGAGTTGTCCGATGCGCTGGACAACTTGATGGTGGTCACGCTCGAAAAGATGGGCGTCAGGCGGAACATTTCTCAAGAGCAGTACGATGAAGCGTACTACCGGTGCAACAACTACGATGCGCGAATCGAGCAGCTTGACCTCATCGTAGAGTGCTTCCATTTCACCCATTCATTGTGCCAGTACCGCTTTATCGGCATGATTCTCAAGACGGCGCGCTTGACAGCCCATATGTTCACAATGTCACGCGACAACATTGTGGACATGCTTGAGCGGGGCTACAACGCTTTGCGGCCGGTCAAAAACATTCAGTCGCTTACGGATACGATCTACGAGCGCGAACTTAAGCGCCTAAACCGCATTTACGACTTCTACAGTCAGCGGATTGCTTTGTCTTAGCTGAAGCCGGCGCCTGGTTGGCGCTGTCCAGCGCCGCCGCCTGCTTGTGCAAAAGCTGCACGCCGGCTGAGTTTTCCCTCGCTTTCTTGGCTTGCTCGCACAGACACGCCATGCCCAACTCCAAATCACCGTTGAATCGCAGTAAGACGGCGCTCATTTTGGCGGGCGGCGGCATCACTGGCGTCGTCTATGAGATTGGGGCGCTTCATGCGCTTGACCAGTACCTTAGCGAAGCGTTCACCATCGCCGACTTCGACATGATCATCGGCTTGTCGGCAGGGGCGTTTGTCGGGTCGTTTCTTGCCAACGGCGTCACCCCGGAAGCGATGTTCGCCGCGCTACGGCAGGACCCAGATGCGCCAATTCCGCCATTCCCCAAGTGGGATGTGTTTCGCCCAAACTTTGGAGAGTTCTTTGAACGAGCGCTGATGCTTCCGCGTACCCTGACCCTGAACGCTCTGAAAAAGCTGCGGAAGGCGACGCTGGGTGGCAACCCGTATGTGAGCGTCTTTGATGAAGTTCTGCCGTCGGGCCTGTTTGTTAACGATCGGGTAGAAAGCTACCTCCGCAACAGTTTCCATCAACTCGGTCGGACGAATGACTTCCGACAACTGCGCCGAACGCTCTACGTTGTCGCCACGGAACTGGATACTGGCGACCGTGTGGTGTTCGGCGACGAGGGCCATGACCACGTGCCGATTTCCAAAGCCGTGCAGGCGTCCACCGCCATCCCGTTGTTTTACCGTCCTGTCCGCATTGGGCGGCGCGACTATGTGGATGGCGCAATGCGCAAAACGTTGCACATTGACATTGCCATCGCCAAGGGCGCAAAACTGATTGTGTGCATCAACCCGGTCGTACCGCTGCGCAACGATATTGACCGCGAGGCTGTTCCACTGTTTGAAGGCAAGGGGCGCTACTTACGTGAGAAGGGTTTCGGGTACATTGCGTGGCAAATGCTGCGCGTGCTGCTGCATTCGCGAATCGAACTAGGGCTTGAGCGGTATAAGCGGCTGCACCCGGACGTGGACATCATCATCATTGAGCCACGCATGGATGACTACCGAATGTTTTTCTACAACATCATGGACTACGAGGCGCGCATCCCAATTGCCCGGCACGGCAACGATACAGTGATGGCGCATTTGGCGGAACATTTCGACGAGTACGCGCCAATTTTTGCCCGGCATGGCGTCATGTTGGTGCGCCCGGGACGGCGTATTCCGTTGTCGGCTCCGGCGCACCGTCCGGTGCCGCCGCGTGCGCCGGCGTTCAAGTCCGACCGGGACATTTCCCGTTTGCAGGCCTCGCTGGACGCCCTTGACGCCCGTCTGACCAGTTGAAAGTTCGCAGCTATGGTATCCAGTCCGCGATGAAGATGTTGGTTTCGCCCATCGCACGTCCGTTGCGATTCGAGGCAAAAACAAGTTTCTTGCCGTCCGGCGAAAACATCGGGAAGCCATCGAAGGTTTCATGATAGGTGACGCGCTCTAACCCTGTGCCGTCCAGATTGATGAGGTAGAGATCGAAGTTGCGCCCACGTGGGTCGTCCATATTGGAGGCGAAAATCACCTTTTGGTCGTCGGGCGTGAAAAACGGCGCGAAGTTGGCCTTGCCGTTATTAGTTAGGCGGCGGATGTTCGAGCCATCCGCATCCATCACATAAATATCCAGCCGCGACGGGCGAATGAGATGTTCTTTCAACAGCGCCCGGTATTCCTCAAGTTCCTGTCCTTCGGGACGACTGGCCCGCCAGACGATTTTCTTCCCGTCATGCGAGAAAAATGCTCCACCATCGTAACCGGGCGTGTTGGTCAACTGGCGGACGTTTTTCCCGTCGGTGTCCATGACGTACAGCTCCAAATCGCCGGAGCGGTCGGAGGTGAACACAATGCGGCGGCCGTCGGGCGAGACGGTGGCCTCGGCATCGTAGCCGGGTGAATCAGTTAGTCGAATCAGTCGTTTGCCGTCCAGACTCGCTTTGAAAATGTCGTAGGTCGGATAGAGCGCCCAGACGTAACCACGCGAGAAATCGGGTCGCGGCGGGCATTCTCGCTGCGCCAGATGGGTTGAAGCGTAGATAATGTGCTGGCCGTCCCGGAGAAAGTAGGCGCAGGTCGTTCGTCCAAAGCCCGTACTGACCATTCGCTGGCGCGCGCCGGTCACGTCCATGACGTAGATTTGGTCGCAAGCGCGGCCGTCACGGGTGGACTGGAAGACAAGGCGGCGGCCGTCAAATGAAAAGTAGGCTTCGGCATTTTCGCCGCCGAAGGTAAGTTGACGCAGGTTAGCCAGATGTTTTTCGCGGGGATCGAGCTTGGGCGGCGGGTAGGCTTTAGCCGCGCCTTGCGCGTTGGGTTTGGGCTGATGGGCGATGGTGGGTAAGCCGAGCAGGAGCAGAAGAATCACAACGAGAAAGCTTGCTTGGCGTTTCATCATTGTGCCGAGTCGCGACCGCGCCGCTGGTCAGCGTTAATCGAAGCGAGGCATAAGGCGGGGATGAGTATGGCGAAAGCCATCCTGTTAGGCAAACGCCTTGGCAGGCATGTTTTGGATGGCTACGTAACAACGGCGCGCTGCACCGAGCGGCACAAGCCACACAACTTGCCGGTGAGGCTCAAGGACTTTGAACAACTTGGAGCTTCACGGACGAACCTGTGCTTTGTACACTTGGGCGGAAAGCGGACGCATCGCGCCGGATGAAGCCGCCTAGAGGCAAAGCGGCAACTTACCTTGCTGCGTTAGCACAGGCAAAAAAGCGGTCACGCCCGCGTAGAGCGTGACCGCCAAGGCTGCGCCGGACTTCACCGGCTATTGGAGGTTTAGCGTCGCCGTCCCGGCGTCGCGGCGGGAAGCGTCCGAGTCGGCGCAACCGTCGGCTCGGCGGCCTTCGCCTGCGGCGTCGCCGGTTCATAGCTGACCACACGCGCCGTTAGCTTCCCGTTCGCATCGGGAATCACGTCTATTGCCATCGTGCCGATGACTTGCCGCTCCGCATCGGCGTTTTCAGCCGATGTCGGGCCGGGGCCGACAATCGCCAACACATCCACGAGGAACCGAATCGGTTGGGTGTTCGGCGTATGGATGCGGAAGAAGACCGATCCAATCTGCCCCGGATTCAGCGTCCCAATCGGCGTGTCGCTGCCGATGGGCGGCTTACCGTTCAGCGTCGTCTGAAGTGAGCCAGCTTGTCCGCCGCTGAAGGCACACGGCCCAACGTAGTCATCCGCCGACGCCAACCGATGCGGATTCGGCGACGCTAGAATGACGTTGTTTGGATTGCTCAGGTCAGGATAGCCAAGTCCCTTCACCTGAATGGCAATGTTCGACAGCGTGTTTGTGCCCGTGTTGGTCAACTGTCCGGTCAGGATGTACCGGAAGGGATAGCCCGGACAACCCAACAACGCAGCATAACCCGACGGATACATCAGCAACTGCACCTGCGGGTTGACATTCGTCAAGCACGCCGTCGTGAAGCAGTTGGGAGTGCCTGTCTCGATGGTGATGGACCACCCGCCGTTGATGCTGCCAGAGTCCCCGCTGACAAAGTCACGGACATAGAGTTCCCATGTCCCGTTGACGCTCGCCCCAGACAAACCATTGAAGATATTCAGGTTGCTGTTGTAGGGCGGCGGCGGCAACGGCGGCTGGAAGTTCCGCGCCCCACCGTAGTCACCCGGCCGGTATGTCCCGCTCGGCGGGAAGCCCGTCGCCGGCAATGGCGACGCAGCCGTTTGGTCAAACGTGTACGTCCGGCCTGTCACACCGCCTGCTCCGCCAATCGCGTTGTTGAACAGCACGCAAATCTGACCGCCGGGACCACGCAGCAGCACGCCCACGTCACTTGGCCACGTGTGGTTGAAGTTATTGATCGTCACCGTCACCTTTGTGATCTGGGCGGTGACGCCACTGACGGTGATAGTGGATGGATAGGGTATTGCTGGGCCTGACGACGGGATTGTAATCGGCGCCGTGTTGGAGAAGGTGAATGTACCGCCCGGTATCACTGGGCAACCCGTCGACACTGTGTAGCTCGACGTGCTGGGACTCGGCCCGCCCGGCCCGAACGCCACCGACACATTGATGTTCACCGGCGTACCCGGCACGAAGTTCGGCTCCAATCGGAATGTCACCGTCCCCGTCGCAGTACCGCCCGGCGCAATCGGTCCGAGGTTCGGCGTCGTCCCGGTCAGAATGGTCACGTTCGGCGTTGTCGTCGTGATCGTCACCGTCGCCGTCGTCGCCGTCGCGCCACCGACGTTTGTTACTGTAATCGACGACTGCAGTCGCTCGCACGGCTCAAAGAAACCGTCGCCGTCGCTGTTGAGCGTTCCCGGCACTTCACTCGTCGTCTGGCTGGAGAAGATGACGTTTGGCGTCAGCACCGCGCCACAGCAGTTGAAGCCGTCCTGCACCACCAGCGTGTCAATCCGCCAGCCGACGCCTGCGACGCTTGAGTCACTCCCCATGCGGAAGCGCAAGACCACCGTGCGGGTGCCACTGCCCGGTAGGTTCACCGTCGTCGTGATGTACCCGCCGGAGTTTCCAGTCCACGCCTGCCGCCCGCCAATCGGGTTTCCGCAACATGTACTGAGGGTACCATTGTAGCCGCCAGTCACAAAGCTCCCGCCGGCCGACAAAATGTCTTGGAACGGCGCGCCATTGATGCTGATTTCCAGCACCCCGCCGTCAAACCCGTTCTCAAGATTGTAGGAGTTGCGGAAGGTCAGCTGCGCCTGACTCGTCGTCAAGGTAATCGGCGGTGTATCCAGCCGCTTGTCGCTCACCACGTTCGGGTCATCTACAAACGCACAGTTTGGCGGCGTGTCCGGCGTCACGCTCGATGTCACCCACAACGGTGCCGGCCCCGACGCATTGGCCGCCGTCCAACCCGGTGGCAGCGCCGGCGGCGTCACCGTGTCGAAATTCTGCGTCAGAACATTGTTCGGCACACCGACTTGGAAGGAGAATGCCGCCGTTCCAAGGCTGCCGCTCCCGTCCGCCAAGTTCAGCGTCATCGTCAACGTGCTGCCGCAGGTTGCGCTCACCGTGTAGGTGTACGCCCGCGTCGCACTTGCGCCGATGGCCAGCGTCCCGTAGTTCTGCGGGTTTGTTCCGCCAATCGAACCGACGCCGCCCGTCGGCGTCAGCGTCGCAATCAGGTCCCCATTCGTCGCCGCCGTCCCGTCGTTGCGCAGCGTCACGTTCACCGTCACCGTCTCGCCCGGATCAGGGCGTCCGTTCGGCGGGGAGCAACTCTCTGATACAATCACCGCGCTCACACCAGTAATCACCGGTATCGTCGCCGGTTGTCCGTTGTGCACCACCAGCGCGAAGTCTTGGTTGTTGCCCGAAATGGTCGGATCGGCTTGCCCGGCGATGTTGGTCGCCCGCACTCGGACGATGAAGTTCCCACTCACCCCGGCCGGCAAAAACACGCTTTCTACATTGTTGCGGAAATCGGCTGTGCCGCCCGGTACCGAGTTCGCGCCGCTGAACACGTTCCCACGGTAGGTATTGCCGCCCACCGTCACTTCCAAGTCCAAGTCGTTGATATAAGCGTTACCTGTCGTCGGACCCGGCGGGTCCGTCCACGCCAGCGTCACCCGAAACGGTGCCGCCGGATTCACCACCGTCCCAGTAAAGACACGTTCCTGCCCGGTCGCCGTAAACCGATCCGCCGGCACTTGGTCACGAATGATTCGCTGCACGCCGTTGAACGCCGTGCTGAGGTTCATCATCCCCATCCCTTGGCTGTTCGACCAGAGCGTGCCGCCCGCGCCGACGCCCGTCATATATCGCGTTGTGTTCATCAGGTACGCCTTTAGCATCGCTGGACTCGGCGGCGCAGATCCGGGCGGTGTCCGGTGCGCGCCAATGTACGACGGGTTGTTGATGAACTGCTGGTACACCAGCGCCGCTCCGCCGGCCACCGCCGGACAGGAGTGGCTCGTCCCGGACGAGGTTGTCCACCACCGCTGCCCCGTCGTGAACGGGAAGTAGTTGTTCGGGCTGCCGGGTGACCCGCTTCCCGGCAGCGCGCACACACCGTCCGCTCGGAAACCGGGATCAGGTATCCCGGTATTGTTCGGCGGCGTCGTCGGGTCAGAACCAGGGGCCATGTACGCCATCCCCGTTACGTGCGTCCCCGGCGCTACAATGTCGGGTTTCTGCCGCCCGTCTTGGCATGGCCCACGGCTCGAAAATGAAATCATATCGTTGGCGCTATCCGCGCCGGTGTCCGGGATGCCGCACCCGTCATTGCCGGCGGCGTTATTCCCACCGTTCGCGCTCGAATGGGAATGCACATTCTCCGCCGCGCCGACCGCGATGACGTTCTTCGCCGTCGCTGGCGCACCCACTGTTTGTGCTCCGGGGCCGCTGTTGCCAGCTGCAAACACCATCGCCAACTGCTGGTTGCCAGCAACCGACGGCTGCGCATCGCGCGTCCGCGCGTCGTAGGTCTGCGAATTGACGTTATACGCTCCAGCAGTTGCCGCGCCCCAGCTGTTGCTTGTAATCCGCGCCCCGCTGCCGTAGCTCGCATCCAGCATGTTGCTGAAGTTCGGGAACGTGAAGTTCGGGTCGAAAATCACCGAGTTCGCCATCCGCACAAACGGGGCGACGCCTAAACCGTACCGGAAGCCGTCCGGGTCACGATGAATCCGCGTCCCACCCGGATCGAACGAATCCGGCACAAAGCCGCCCACAATACTCATATTGAGCTGACCGTGGCCGCTCCGACCCTCTCCACCGTCGCTACCAACGCTTGTCCCCCACAAGCCCTTGTAAATAAACCTCGACGCGCCGGTGAAGTTACCGCTCTCACGCAAACAGAAATGCCGTGTTGGGACAGGACCGGCGTTCGAATTCAACGGAATCGTTCCGGGGTCGCCGGGGGGCGGATTTCGGTCAGCCCCATCATCCGTCACATCCACAATGAATCCAGATGCATTGAACTGCGCCTGCGTGAAGCCCCAGTTCGCTAGCAACGTGAAGTAGTTGCCGGGGTTCGGGGTGTTGCCCGTGATGTTCCCCGCGACAATCATATTCTGCCGCTCGTCGAGCTTTTTGACTTCGACGTTCGGGTGAATTGAGACCACGTCGGGACGATTCGCCACGTCCATCAGGTTGTCCGGCGACATCTTGACGATGAGGTTGACATATGGCCCCCACGCCTCTGTCTCCCCAATCTGCCGCGCGCCGATGCTGCGCAGCAGGTCAAACGTCCCTCGGTTGCCTTGCTGGTCGTTGAAAAGCTGAATCTGGTACTCCCCGTTCGTGTCAATGAACTGCTTGCTACCTGGCAGCGCCGACGGGTGAATCTTGAACAACCCGTAGTAGGGACCATCCCACTGGAGCGCCTCCGTCCGTTGCGCCAGATTGTTGAGCGCCGCGAATGCCTTTGCGTTCCCATAGACTAAGTACGCATTACTCGGCACGTAGGTCACAATCTGCACGCCCGTCGCTTCCAGCATGCGCACCCAGGCGGGCTGGATGGGCCCGGCAAACTGCACCAAGCGCATTCCGACGCCGTCCACCAAGGCTTGCTCCTGCCGTAAAGACTGCGCCGCGGCTGAAGTTGTGTTGATTTCTACAGCGTTGAGGTAAATCGAGTTGAAGTCATTGCGTTGCGTCACGCCCGGCTCATTCGCCAGTCGCGCCGCTTCCGATGCAGAAACTTCAAAGACGCGGAAACTCTCATATTCGCTAATGAGCTTAGACCCGCGCAGGCTCTCGGTTACCGGTGCATCGGATGCTACCAGCAGCTTGACGCGATTACCGGGAATGGACAGTTCGCGCAGCGTTTCCACGGTGAACTTCCCGGCCTTCCATTGCGCCCGACCGGCCGCGCGCGTCGTCGGAACGCGGAAGGTCAGCGCTACGCAGGCGACAAACACCGTCGCCGCCACCGTCAGCGGCAACAAGCGTCGCCAACCCGACCGCCGTCGCGGACGCTCATTCGGCGTTGATGATGAAGAGGAAATGTCGTTCATCAGATACACCCTCGTATGAGTTGACTCGGTCATGCCGGTGTACGGCATAACAGGTTACTGGTGTGCGACTCACCGCCCCGCTCACTGACTCCAGCGTGACGGCGGCCGCGTCATCAAAAGCTTCAGTTCCGTACAAATAGCTTGACGTACTGAAATCGGCTACGACAAACCGCTTTCCAACTGTGTGTCTTTGTTTACGCTTCATGCCCACGCTTGTCAAATACAAATCCGGCGAGAGCGCTGTTTTTGCAGCATACGGAGGCTGAACAGCCGTGCGGGTCATCTTCATGGGCACGCCTGACGTAGCCGTGCCAACGCTTCGGGCGCTGCATCGGGAAGGTCATGACATCGTCGCCGTTGTCACACAACCCGACCGCCCTGCCGGGCGCGGCCACCGCCTACAACCACCGCCGGTGAAGGTAGCCGCGCTGGAACTCGGTCTCCCGGTTTGGCAGCCGACCAAAATCAAGACGCCGGAATTTCACGCTGAGCTGGCGGCGCTTGCCGCCGATGTCGGCGTTGTCGTCGCCTACGGACGTATCCTTCCGCCGCACATCCTCGAGACTCCGCGCCATGGGTGCCTAAACGTCCACTTTTCACTGCTGCCGAAGTATCGCGGCGCAGCGCCGGTCAACTGGGCGATTGCGCATGATGAAGCCGTCACCGGCGTCACGGTGATGTACATGGACGCCGGTCTCGACACCGGCGACATTGCGCTCCAAACCGAATGCTGGATTGGACGCGACGAAACGGCTCCCGAGCTGAGCGAACGCCTGTCCTGCCTCGGAGCCGACCTCTTGTGCGAGGCGCTGCGGCGACTGGAAGCAGGGACGCTGCCCCGACGGCCGCAAGACGCCTCTCAAGCCACCTACGCCCCGCTGCTCAAACGCGAGGACGGCTGGATTGATTGGTCACGCCCAGCAGCGGTTATTGCGGCGCGGATTCGGGCTTTCCAGCCGTTTCCGGGCAGCTACACGCTGCTGGGTGACCGGCGCGTGACGCTCTGGCGGGCGTGGGTTGAAGCGGGAGCAGAGACTAATGACCGTCCGCCGGGAACGGTACTGCGCGTAGAGGCGGATCGCCTGGTGGTCGCCTGCGGAGAGGCAACCTGTCTGGCGGTTGGCGAACTGCAACTTGCAGGACGGGCGCGCGTTTCGGCGCGCGACTTCGCCAACGGGTTGCGGTTGCAGCCGGGGGCGTGTTTCATTTCGCCCGCGCCGACTGCCATGTGCGCCGACTCTGAGTTAGGTGTTGGTGACGCCCCCGGATGAGTTCAGCATTGAGTTGGGACGCTTTTTGCGCACGTTTGCGCCCAACTTTCGTTCCCCAATTTGGTTGTTCAGAGTCATTAGCATTCGCTCTGCCTACACTCGACGCCTTACACTGGCTTGACCGGCAGGCCATAAAGCTGGCGGCGCGGCTTGACCGCACCACTCGCTTGATCTTTGAGGAAACGCCCCCGGCGCATCTGCAAGCGCGACTGGAAGCGCAGTGCCTGACCCACACCGAAGCTGATCCCAAGCTGGGGCAGATTGTTCCGTACTCGCCGGGCTTTATCCTGCACTGGCTGCGCTGCAGCCTGCCAACCGTCAAACTTGTCGCTCTCTGGTGCGACTATCAGACAAGCCTTGACCGCGAATACCGAATTCCAGCCGGCGCCAGCTACGCTGAACGGTTTCCGCATCTGCGCCTTGGCTTGGTCACCGGCGCCGACTTGTTCAATTGCGGCGAGTTCTACACCGCACACGAAGACTGGGAATCCCTGTGGATGCGGCTGCCCGACGACGGCGAGAAACTGGTTGTACAAGGGTTGATTCAGCTTTGCGGCGTGCATATTCATCGGCTCAAAGGACGCGAAGAGCCAATGAAGACCATGCTTGACAAAGCGCGCGCCAATCTCTTGGCTGGCGCGGCGGCGACGCCGTGGCTGGATGTTGAGCGCCTTCTGCGTCAAACGGAAGCCATCGTTTGTGCGCCGTTGGAAGCCCACATTCAACCGCCGGAAATTCCGCTCGTCAATGAACATCCCGACGTACCGCGCAAGCATCGGTGACGACTTATGCGGACAATCCTGCTTCTTGTCGCCAGCAACCTCTTCATGACCATTGCTTGGTATGGTCACCTGCGCCATCGCGGCGTCGCCCTCTGGAAGGTCATCCTGATGAGTTGGGGGATTGCGCTGTTTGAGTACTGCCTGCAAGTACCGGCGAACCGCTGGGGCTATGGGCAGTTCACCGCGTTTCAGCTCAAGATTTTACAGGAGATCATCACGCTGTTGGTCTTCGTCGTGTTTGCGGTGGTGTACCTGCACGAGCCGGTGCGCTGGAACTACGCTGTGGCGTTCTTGTTGATTCTGGCGGCGGTGTATTTCGCTTTTCTACCGACGGCGGCGACGCCAGCGAAGCCATGACGCGCGCCGCCATGACGCGCGCCGTCCGCCGCCGTGACGGCCTCCGGCTGTTTAGCCTTGTCGTGGCGCTCGGTTTGGGGTTGTTCAGCCTGCGGGCGGAGCCGGTCATTCCGCGGAACGGCGTTCGGTGGCACTATGAACGGGCGTTGGTGTTTGACGCGCAAGATCAAATTGGCCGCGCCTTGGCGGCGCTCCACCGCGCGTTGGACGCCGCCGAGGAGCGCCGCCGTGAGTTGCAGCGCATCGTTAAGGCAACACTCCCGGCTGACAAGCGGGCGGCGCTCGAAGCGCTTGAACGCACGGCGTACGACCGTCGTCTGGTTGGTTCAGCCGACCAACGGCAAGCGCAGCAGGTGTTGGCCGCCGAGTGGGAGCGACTGGCGGCGGAACGGTTGGCGTCGTCCGACCTCGCCGAGTGGCATGCCCTGCTGCTGCGGACAGCTGAATGCCGGTATTTGATGGCGCAACTGTACTGGCGCAACGACCGCGCGGCGGACGCCATTCTTGTTCTAACGCAGGTTGTGGACGCTCCCGGCCTGCCTGATTATGTTCCGGCGCGGCTGCTTTTGGCGCGGGCGTATAACCGTCTCGGCGCGTGGGAGCGCGCTTTGCCGCATCTGGAGCGTCTGGCTGAAGCCATCGGCCTAAGCGACCCAGAGGCCCGGCAGGCGCTGAAGTTGCTCAAGACTGCCCGTACCCAGCGGACGCCTCCGCCCAACCACGCCAAGGCGCGGGAGGCGTTGCAAACGCTGACGACGGCGGTTGAGAATGCTTGCCTTGCCAAGCCGACGACGTACCGCGACCTTACGCTGGGACGTGGACTCAAGGACCCGGTCGCCTACCTTGAGTTGGCGCACTTGTTTGCGGAAGACGAGGAACAACGCGACGAAGTCCGTGCCGTCCTACTGGAAGGCATTCGCGTCCGCAATGATTTCTTTCCGGTAGCGTGGCTGGCGTTGGGAGACGAAGCCGAGACCCGCGCCGCCGAACTGGAAGCGGCGGGCAAACGGTCGGAGGCGGTGCAGGCTTATCGGTTCGCCGCCGAAGCATTTGAGACAGCCTTCCGGCAGCTCGAACAACTTGATTTTCAGCCGGAACGCGACTTCGACCCGGCGCGGCTGACGGCGCTCCGGCGCAAGATTGCAGCCCTCTGCGAGTGATGGTTTCACCAATGACCGGCCCGCAGGCTACGGGAATACGATCTGCGCTTTGAGAACATCCTGCGCCTCGGCCATTTTCCGAAAACCGACGCCGGTTTCCTCCAGCGTGTAGCGGTGCGTGACCAGCTTTTCGGCCGTGATGACGCCGTCTTCAATGGCTTTGAGCGCGGCGCGAGTGTCGTCGGGGCCGCACGAGTAACTCATCACCAAGTCAATTTCGTTGAAATACAAGTGGAACGGCTCGATGGTCAGCATCTCGCCCGGCGACGACCCCATAAAGAACACTACCGTCGCGCCTTTACCGGCGCAGCGGATGCCGAGTTCCATCGCACGGACACTGCTTGGTCCGACAATCACCACATCGGCGAGCGCGCCGCCGGTCAGTTCGCTGAGTCGCTCGACCGGGTCCTCACGGGAGGGATTGATCACGGCGTCCGCGCCAAACGCCAGCGCCTTGGCGCAGCGCCACTCGACCAAATCCGCCCCGATGACGCGCTCAACGCCGGCCGCCTTCGCCAGCAGCACGTTCATCTGCCCCATCACGCCCAAGCCGATGATGAGCACCGTATCACGCGGGTGCAGCCGCGCTTTGCGAATGGCTTTGACCGAACAGGCCGCCGGTTCGACCAGCGCCCCATCCTCGAACGACATTCCATCCGGCAGGCGGAGCGTATCACGCAGGTTGACTTCTGGGACGAGAAAGTATTCCGCCACAGCGCCCGGCACAAGACGCGACGCCTTCCACGTCGCGCACTGAACGTACTCACCTTTGGCGCACATTTTGCAGGTAAAGCAGGGGGCGTGATGGTGGGCAAAAACCGGGTCGCCGACGCGGAACTCTGTCACCTCGGCGCCGACTTCAGCGACGACGCCGGCTGGTTCGTGGCCTAACACCTGACCGGCTTTGCGTTTGATGTACCACGGCGTCACGTCGCCAGAGCAGATGCCGCTGGCTTTGACCTGCACCAGCAGTTCGCGCGGACCCACCTTTGGGCGTGGCATCTGCTCAATCCGAATGTCGTCGAAATCATAGACGCGCGCGACCTTCATCAGGGTGTCCATGGCGACAATCCGCCCTATGCTCTTGAAATCACTCATTCGAATGTGGCGAAGTAGGCGGTTGGGCGTCAAGCGGCGTCGCCACAGCCGCTAAAGGACGCGCAACCTGACGGCCCCCGGAGATGATCGCCATTTGAGATGACGACCTCCACCAGCCGACGGAAACGCATCGTTGTCATCGGGGCCGGATTTGGCGGCGTTTCTTTTTGCCAAAACTTTCCTGAAGGTCTCGCCGACATCACCCTTGTTGACCGCAACAACTACCACTTGTTTCAGCCGCTACTTTACCAAGTCGCCACGGCCGACCTGTCGCCGTCCGACATTGCCGAGCCGATTCGAACAATTTTCGACCGGCGACGCGACGTGACGGTGCTAATGGATGAAGTCACCGACATTGACTTACACACCCGGCGAGTGATGATGCGGCGGCGCACGTTGGACTACGACTACCTTATTCTGGCGGTCGGCGCGCGTACCAGTTATTTCGGTCACGACGAGTGGGCGCGCTATGCAGGTGGGCTGAAAGGGATTGACGACGCCCTCAACATTCGTAACCGCGTTCTGACAGCCTTTGAGGAGGCGGAAAACTGTACCGACCCGGAGCAGGTCCGGCGGTTGACGACCTTTGTCGTAGTCGGCGGCGGCCCAACTGGTGTGGAGTTGGCTGGGGCGTTGGGCGAACTGACCCGGCGCGTGCTCAAGCGTGACTTCAAGCGGATCGATACGTCACGGGCGCGCGTTTATCTCATTCAGGGCGCGCCGCGCTTGTTGCCGCTCTACCATGCGACGCTTTCGGAATACGCGCGCCAGAAACTCGTCCAACTTGGCGTGGACGTACGGGTCTCAGCGCGCGTCACACGGGTTGGGCCGCAGCAGGTTGAATTAGCGGATGGGAAAATCATCGAGGCGGCCAACATCATCTGGTGCGCCGGCGTGGAAGGCCATCCGCTGGTACGAAAGCTTGGCGTACCGCTTGACCGCGCCGGACGGCTCAGGGTGCAGCCCGATCTTCGTCTCCCGGAGCACCCAGAAGTGTTTGCAATTGGGGACATCGCCGCCTTGACGGACGCTGCAGGACGCGAGGTGCCGGGTGTGGCACCGGCAGCGCTTCAGATGGGGAAGTATGCCGCGCGGGCGCTGGCGGCGGAACTTTGCGGACGCCCGTCGCCGCCGCCGTTTGTTTATTTTGACAAGGGCAGCATGGCGACCATTGGACGCGCGGCGGCGGTGCTGGAAATTGGCAAGCTCCGAATGACCGGCTTTCTCGCTTGGCTTGGCTGGCTTGTCGTCCACTTGGCCATGCTGGTCGGCTTCAACAACAAGGTAAGCGTGCTCACCGAGTGGATTTTCCGGTACATTACGTACCGGCAGGGCGCACGCATCATTACAACACCGCGGACGGACGAACTCCTCCACGATGTTGCATCCTGACCGGCGTGCGGCCGAAGGGGGCGTTTTCTGAACATGGGCGTCTTTCAAGAGTTCAAGGAGTTTATTTCGCGCGGCAACGTCATAGATTTGGCTGTCGGCGTCGTCATCGGCGGTGCGTTCAACAAAATTGTGTCGTCGTTTGTTGAGGACATCATAATGCCGCCGGTCGGCCTCTTGACCAGCGGCGTCAACTTCGCTGAGGCGCAGTTGGTGCTCCGAGCAGCGGAAAAGGCTGGTGAGCCGGTCGTCGCCATTAGGTACGGGAACTTCATTCAGGTGGTCATTCAGTTTTTCATTGTGGCTACGGCAATTTTCTCGGTTGTGAAAACTGTCAACCGCCTGCGCCGTCCCGTCCCAGCCGCCCCGCTGCCAGAACCAACCACCGAAGAAAAACTTCTGACGGAAATCCGTGACCTGCTCAAGTCGCGCTAAGATGGCTTGTCAGCTAGGCTAGCTTGCCGTGCGCTTTGGTTGGGATGTTCCTGTGAAGCAGGCGATGCGCCAAGCTAGGTGTCATGGCCGTGTTGTCCTCAGCGGCAACTGCACCTTACCCCAAAGCGCCGTGTTCACAGACTCTGGCCGCTGAAGCGTTTCCGCTTGCTTGAGTGCGGCGACGCCCCAGTGTGAAGTGCGTCAACGGTTTGGCGGGCTAACCCCTCACTACAGGGTCCCGGAAGACGCACTAGCCTAGCAACAGCCTATTAAAACAGGTGACCGGCGGTTGTCTCATTGGGGATTGGGAAGAGTCGGGTTGGAAGACAGAACGCGCCAAAGCGCCATGCGTATCGCAAACCACTTGTGACGGAACGCCTTGCGCCGTTTGGGCGGGCGGTATATGTCTCGCTGGTGTCTGCAAAAAACCGGAGCGTGGGTATATTTGGGAAGAATGGTTTTGTTTGACGGGCGTCGAAGTTCCAACCGCATGGCCGGCAGGATGCGCCGGCACTCGCTGACGTTGACGCTGATGCTGTGCGCCGCCAGTTGCCTTATCGGCGGCTGCGCCACGCCGCCGCCACGCTGGACGGAACTGATTGAAAAAAAGGAAATCGCCGACTTCGACCGATCAGCCTGCTCACCGCCCACTGCCGCTCCTGCCAGCGATGACCTGATTGTTTATCTTGACGGCAGCGCCAGTATGCGCGGCTACGTCAACCCTAAGGGCGCCAGCGCCTACCGCGAGACCCTGCGGCTGCTGACCGAGGTTGGACCGCTGTGCGAGCCAAAGATGCGCATCCAGTTTCGGAAAGTCGGCGGAACAGTCGACCCGCCGAAGCCTTGGGAAGCGCTTGCGCCGTCTCCCGACAGGGAGGACTTTTACACGTTACCGGAGACCGACTTGGCTGCGGCTGTCCGTACCTTTAGCGTCAACCTTGAAGGCAAGCGCACTGGGCCGCCGCCGCGCATGCACATTCTTGTGACGGACGGCGTACAGTCGCTTGGCTCGACGCTCGCCACAAACTTCCGGGACGAATGCCTCAAGCTGCTCGACGGCGCAGACGGTCGTCCGCCGTGGCAGGCAACCGTTTTCGGCGTCCGCAGTCAGTTCAACGGCAAGGTGTACTCCGAAGTTGACCGCTCAACCGTTGTTACCTACCAATCGGAAGAGGATAAAGCTACTTGGCGGCCGTTTTACCTGATTGTCTTTTCCAGCGACGGTGTTCGGCACAACGACAACGTCGCCCGTTTACGCCGTGAGCTGACCAAACTGGAAAGCAAGCCGGAAGTTCATGAACTGCCGTTGTCGGCGTGTTTCACCTCAGGCCCACCGGAAGTCGAGGTGAAGGGCGATGAAGCCGGAGAAGGACTCGGGCCGCGCGTGGCGCGCGTCAAGCATAAGCGGGCGGATGCGCCGCCAACCTTCAACATTCAGATTGGCCCCGACAAGAACCGCCGGTTGCTCATCGCCATCCGCCCGGCTTGGTCAGAAGCGGCGCTTAGCGCGGCTGACGCTGTTCAGTTGGCGGAGATGCTTGATTGGGACGTTACGCCGGTTTACCCGGCGCAGGAAGCGCCGGGCATAGGCTATCCTCTACTGACTGACCTTCAGGTCACAATGAAAAATGGCCTTGTGATCGCCTCACTCCAGCCACAGTGGGAAAGCAAAACCAAAAAACCAGCGTGGCGCATTTTTCGCCTAACAGGGCGCTTAAATCCTAAGAAACGGCTGCCGGCCTGGCTTGAAGCTTGGAACACCCGCGACGACCGCACCATCGCGCAGGCGAATCGAACATACAACCTGCTGGCGACATGGCAAGGGTCTTGGGAACGGTCGCCGATTGGGAAGCAATTCGTCGCCGACGTTTATCTTGCCGTTGGGCCAAAGTAGCATGGAGGCTTTCATTGGTCGTGGCGAGGACGTTTGGGTATGGCAGGGTTGGAAGCCGATTGGTTGATGGAACAGCTGCGGCGCGGGCTGCCGGAGGTACTCATTCAGTACTTTGTCAGCGATACTAGCGACAGTGAGTGGCAAGTCGTCGGCGACAAGTGGTTTCTCTACCTTGTCGCCGTTGCGCTGGTGTGTACGCTGGGCATGCTGGGGGTGAAGTTTCTCCGTAAACAAAGCGCGCCCAACCCGCAGGCACGCAACTGGTCGCTGGGGGAAACGACCGGGTTTATTTGTCTTGGCTTCATTCCGCTTGTGGCGCTGTGCCTGATTGGTTGGAAGTTTATCCTACGCAACGCCGCCGTCATTGGCGGATACGGGCTGATGGTGGGCGTCGCGTTTGGGATTGTCCTCTACGCAGCGCTGATGCTGCTAGCGCACGCTATCAGCCCCTGGCGACGCGACCTTTACCCCAGACGGTGGTAAACAGGCAGGGCGTCCTTTGCGCCTGACGGCGAAGGGGGAATTGCTTCGGAAACAACCAAAAACGAAGCGGCGCTCAAAAGGGCTTCACAGCCCTGCCGGGCGAGGCGAACTGTGCGCCCGGCCGGCGTCAAGCCCTGTCGTCAGGCTCTCGACAAGAGGGGCGCGCTCTACCACAACCCTTACTTTGTTCCGAGATGGGAAGCTGATGTTTTTTGTAAAGGCGAAACATCCGACTCCAGCGGTGGTAAGGCACGGGGTCAACCAATGTGCCTCTGAGGGTGGGTCTAACTAGCCTCAGTACGCAGCAGCGCCAGAATCTCTTCCAAACCGGCGCGAACCCGCCGCAGCGTCGCAAGGACTTCAGCCGGGGGCAACGCTGGCGGCGTTTCCGTTGCGGCTTCGCCGGACGGGACAGCGCCTCCTGCCTCGGCTGGACGCTCCATCGGAACAACTTTCAGTCGGTTGGCGGCGGCGCGTTCCGCCGACAGCCGTTTCTTAGCGCCAGCGATGGTAAAGCCTTCGTCTTCTCGTAGGGACTTGATGCGCAGGGCGATTTCAACATCTTTACGCCGATATAAACGCTGTCCAGCGGGGCTCTTCTGCGGCGCGAGTTGCGGAAATTCCTGCTCCCAGTAGCGGAGAACATGCGGCTCAACGCCAACAATTTCGCACACTTCGCCGATTTTGAAGTACAACTTGTCGGGAATGAAAACCTTTCCGCGTGGCGTCTCGACGGTATATACAGTTTTTCGACCTTCGGAAGAGTACGCCATACTCGAACCTCGCGGCGCGCAAAAGGAATGAAACGCTGAGCGTGCTCTGCGATGTTAGGCTTCGTCCTTGTTGTGCGTCAACGATTTCAAATCACGAGACCACCGTTCGTGGTGCAAGCAACCAAAAGGTGAACAAACCGGCATGCTTGATGAACCAGCTTACATATACGACGACGGGACACACACAGCTGAAGTCGGTCAACTCCAGGCGTTCTTTCTTGGACTTCAGGTTGAGTGCCAGGTTATTAATGTCGCCGAGGATGAAGCGGCGCGCCGCGCAACGGCCGACTGGACGGAACAAGCCTCAGAGGCGTTTCCCATCGTACGCATCGGCGAAAAAATCCGTGCGCTGTTTTTCCGAGCGAAGCCTGACACGTTAGCGCCGGCCTATGCGCCGGGTGTCGGTACGCCGTTGACTAGTCAGCCTGTTACGGTTTACAGCGCGACTTGGTGTCCCGATTGCCGTCGCCTTGAAGGCTATCTCGACGCCATCGGGGCGGCTTACGAAAAGATTGATATTGAAAACACTGCCGGCGCACCGGAGCAGATCATACGGTGGAGCGGCGGCCGGCGCGTCGTCCCAACGGTCAGGATCGGCGACGCTGCTCTACTTTTCAACCCCGGTCCGCAAACGCTGGGACGGCTGTTGGGCTTTTAGTCGTTTCCCGCGCGCCTTGCCAAAGCAAGGTGTAAGGCGTGCGGCTGTTTTCGACCTTTTAGGCAGGTATGAACACACCCCCCCTGAAAAAAAGACGTGTCGTTGTGACCGGCATTGGTCTTGTCACGCCGATTGGCAACACACGTGAGGAAAACTGGCAGGCGTTGATGGCTGGTCGTTCCGGGGCCGGGCCGATCACCCGCTTCGACGCGAGCGGTTATGACGTTCGTTTCGCGGCGGAAGTCAAGAACTTTGATCCGCGCCAGTACTTCGATGCGCGTGAGGTCAAACGAACCGCTCCGTACATCCACTACGCTGTCGCCGCCGCCGAAGAGGCGTTGGCGGACAGTCGGCTGGATTTATCCCGAATTGACCGCCGACGGTGCGGCGTTTATGTCAGCAGCGGCATCGGCGGCTTCAACGTCATCGAGCGTGAACACGCTCGCCTGCTGGACAATGGCCCGCGGCATATCTCGCCGTACTTCATGATTGCTTTTCTGGTCAACATGGCTGCGGGTTACATTTCGATCCGGCATGGCCTGCAGGGGCCAAACGGCGCCACAGCGACGGCTTGTGCGGCCGGTGTCCACGCCATCGGCGAGGCGTTCCGCATCATTCAGCGCGGCGAAGCCGATGTCATGGTGTGCGGTGGGACGGAAGGCGCCATTACGCCGATGGGCGTCAGCGGCTTTTCGGCTGCAAAGGCGATGTCCACCCGCAACGATGATCCACAACGCGCCTCGCGCCCCTTTGATGCGCATCGAGATGGTTTTTTGCTGGGCGAAGGCGCAGGCATCTTGGTGCTTGAGGCCTATGAGCATGCCATCGCGCGTGGGGCGACGATGTACGCCGAGTTAGTCGGTTATGGCACAAGCGGCGACGCTTACCACATTACCGCGCCGGCGCCGGAGGGCGACGGTCTGTACCGGATGATGCTTGCTACTCTCCGGGACGCTGGCGTCGCCCCGGAACAAGTGGATTACATCAATGCGCACGGCACTTCAACGCCGTACAACGACAAATTTGAAACCATCGCCATCAAGCGGGCGTTCGGGGAACATGCCTACCGGCTGGCCGTCAGCTCCACGAAGTCTATGACCGGTCACACGCTTGGCGCGGCGGGCGGGATTGAGGCCTGCTACAGTGCGCTAGCAGTAGCGCGGCAGGTGATTCCGCCGACCATTAACTATGAGACGCCCGATCCTGAATGCGACCTGGATTACACGCCAAATGAGCCGCGTCCGGCGACGCTCAACTATGTGCTGTCTAATGCAGCCGGGTTCGGCGGCACCAACGGCGGCTTGCTGTTCAAGCGCCTGTAGCAGCGCGCGAACAAACCGGTGAGGGGGAAGCGTCCGTTGATGCGACCGCTCTCTCTGTGCTGGGGACGCCTGTCGCTCACCTTGGGCGCACTAGGCTTAGCTGCGGCTTGGTGCATCGGGCTGGTATACCTGCGGTGGCGGCTGACTGACAGCCCACAGTATCTGTTTCTAGCATGGAACCTCCTGCTTGCGGCGATTCCGCTGGGGTTCGCCCTGTGGTTGTCGCGCATTCGCCGAAGAAGTGTTGGGCTGGCGGTGCTGGCCGGATGGCTGCTGTTTTTCCCCAACGCCCCGTACGTCATAACGGACTTCATCCACTTGTCGCCGTCCAGACACACGCTGCTCTGGTTCGACGTGCTACTGCTCGCCTCGTTTGCCGTTGTCGCGCTGTGGCTGGGACTCGTTTCACTGCATCTTGTTCACGAGTGGGTCGCGGCGCGCTTCTCGGTTGCGGCCGGTTGGTTCGCAGCGATTGCGGCTTGTCCGCTTGCCGGGTTCGGCGTCTATCTGGGCCGCTATGGGCGGTGGAACAGTTGGGATGCGCTTTGGCGCCCAGCGGCGTTGTTGGCCGACGTGGCGACGCTGGTGACGACGCCGGCGGCGGCGCGCGCCGGAGGCATAACGCTCGGTTTCGCCGGTTTCCTACTCGTAACGTATGTTGTTTGGCGGGCGCATGGCGGGTCGTGCTCGGTGCCATCCGACGCGGCGGCGCGCCGGTGACGCGCGGGCCTTGCGCCCGCCCTCTTGACAGCCCGACAACGAGCGTGTTATTAGCACTCACCGAGCGCGGGTGCTAATCCGCGTTGCTATCATACGTCGAATCAACATTTAGGCAAGGAGAGCAGAATATGGCTGTGACGATTCGTCCGCTTTATGACCGCGTAATCGTCAAACGTGTCGCCGAAACAGAGCAGGTGCGCGGAGGTATCATCATTCCTGATACAGCCAAGGAGAAGCCACAGGAGGGTGAAGTCATTGCCGTCGGCAACGGGAAGTTGCGCGACGATGGCAGCCGGACACCGCTAGACGTGCAGGTTGGTGACCGCGTTCTGTTCGGTAAGTACTCTGGTTCGGAAGTCAAGATTGACGGTGAAGAGTTCCTCATCATGCGGGAGGATGAGATTCTGGGCATTATTGAGAGCGCGGGTAAAGGGAAAGCTGCAGCCAAGTGATTGGTTCGACGCAACGGGCAAGTTCACACGTTGAACTTGCCCGTTTGAGTGTTTGGATGCAGTTGCCCTAACCCAAAGGGATTTTGATCTTCTAGGAATACGTATCGAGGAGTAAGTACGTATGGCGAAGCAAATCATTCACGGTGAAGACTCGCGGCAGGCCATTTTGCGTGGCGTCAATCAACTGGCGGAAGCTGTCAAGGTTACACTTGGCCCAAAGGGCCGCAACGTTGTGATTGAGAAGAAGTTTGGCAGCCCGACTATCACAAAGGACGGCGTAACAGTTGCCAAGGAAATTGAACTCAAGGACGCGCTGGAGAACGCTGGCGCGCAAATGGTGCGTGAAGTCGCTTCGAAGACCTCGGATGTCGCGGGCGATGGTACGACGACGGCGACGGTGTTGGCGCATGCCATCTTCCGCGAGGGGGCGCGGTTGGTCGCCGCCGGTCACAACCCAATGGCGCTCAAACGCGGGATTGACCGGGCGGTAGACGCGGCTGTGGCGCGCATCAAAGAAATGTCAAAGCCGGTGAAGGGCGAGGCGATCGCTCAGGTCGGTACGATTTCAGCCAACGGCGACAAGCAGATTGGCGAAATCATTGCCGAAGCGATGAAAAAAGTCGGCAAGGATGGCGTCATCACGGTTGAAGAATCGAAGTCGCTTGAAACGACGCTCGAAGTCGTCGAGGGGATGCAGTTTGACCGTGGCTACCTGTCGCCCTACTTTGTGACCGACGCCGAGCGGATGGAAGCGACGCTGGAGAACGCCTTCATCCTCATTCATGAGAAGAAGATCAGCGCGATGAAAGACCTGCTTCCGCTGCTTGAGCAGGTCGCGCGGCAGGGCAAGCCGCTGTTGATCATTGCGGAGGATGTGGACGGCGAAGCGCTGGCGACGCTAGTGGTCAACAAGCTGCGTGGGACGTTGCAGGTCTGTGCGGTCAAAGCGCCGGGCTTTGGCGACCGACGCAAGGCGATGCTCGAAGACATTGCCGTACTCACGGGCGGTCAGGTCATTAGCGAAGACCTCGGCATCAAGCTTGAAAACGTCAAGATTGAAGACCTTGGCCGTGCGAAGCGCGTGACGGTTGACAAGGACAACACGACGATTGTCGAAGGTGCCGGCAAGCCTGAAAAGATCAAGGCCCGTGTCGAACAGATTCGCGTCCAAATTGAGAACACAACGTCCGACTATGACCGTGAGAAGCTCCAAGAACGGCTGGCGAAGCTGGTTGGCGGTGTAGCGGTCATCAAGGTCGGCGCAGCGACGGAAACGGCACTGAAGGAGAAAAAGGCTCGTGTCGAAGACGCGCTGCATGCGACGCGCGCGGCGGTTGAAGAAGGCATCGTGCCGGGTGGCGGCGTCGCGCTCCTGCGGGCGCAGAAGGCGCTTGAAAACATCGAGCTGGGTGAAGAGGAAGAGCGCTTTGGTGTTCAGATTGTCCGCCGGGCGCTTGAAGAGCCGCTCCGCCAGATTGCCATCAACGCCGGCATGGAAGGCGCGGTTGTCGTCAACCGTGTGGCAAGCGAGAAGTCGGAAAACTTCGGCTTCAACGCAGCGACCGGTGAGTTTGAAGACCTTGTCAAGGCCGGCGTCATCGATCCGGCGAAGGTGACGCGCACGGCGCTTCAGAACGCTGCTTCCATTGCGGGCTTGATGCTGACGACGGAGGCGCTCATCACTGAACTGCCTGAAGAGAAGAAGGCTGGTGGCGCTTCAGCGGGCATGTCAGGTATGGGTGACTACTAATCTGCAGCGTCTCTGGTTTCCGAGGCGACGCCAACCGGCGTCGCCTCATTTTTTTGCTGGCGGCGGCAAAACCCAACGGAAAGCCACCTTCGTTTTGGGGTGCCGGTAAAAAAATAAAACCCCGACGCGGAGCGCGTCGGGGCGGCGTGTGATGGAGATGGAGGGAGTCGAACCCTCGTCCGCGAACCTTCGGCGGTGGAGCCTACGTGCGTAGTCGCTTCCGTTAGTCTCGTACTTGGCCGCCGGAACAGCGACCTGAAGCGGCGCAAGCACCAGCCCGGTGCGCTCTCACGGTTATCCCCCGGACACAGGACAACCGCCAGCCTGTGAACGTCACGCCCGCGTCATTTGGCACAGGCGACCAAATGGGCGGACGGCTCAGCCGTGATTAAGCGGCGAGAGCAAGTTCCTGCGTTTCGGCAGGTATTGTTTTCCACGCTTTTTGACGAGCGGCATGGTCGCCCGGCACGCCTCACACGCGCCTCATACTGTCCACGTCGAAACCATAACATCCCCAAAGACTCAAAGAGCTGCGCCCCTAGCGGGCGAATGCGTTTAACTATACCACAATCTTGTCAACTGTGTATCGGCAAGTTTGCGCGGAGCGCACTGCGCCAGCGTTCTTGCTATTAGCGAACCAACGCAGCCGTTCGTACGGCAGCGCTTTCTGCGACAACAGCGTCCTCACACAACGACGGCGACATTTCCGAACCTAACGCCAACGGCAACGCTCCGCCGCTATCGGCTGCTACCATCGAGATGATCTCCTCCTGCAATGGACGCAAGTTGTGCGGCGAGCCGCGCTCCAAAATGGCGAAAAACAACAGCCCACGCTTTTGCGTGTACACAATGCCCGCCAACGCGCTTGTCGAAGACAACGTGCCCGTCTTACCAATGACCGTCCCCACCAAGTCAGGACTGGTGAAGCGGCGCTGTAATGTTCCACTGTCAATCCCGGCAATCGGCAACAGCTCGCCTAGCGAGATTTTGCGTTTTCCGAGCCAGTTGACGGCGTACCGCATCAGCTTGACCGTCGCGCGCGGCGTAATGGCGTTGTGGCCAAGCCCGGAAGTCGTCTGTAAGTACACTTCCTGCGGCGGAATGCCAACCTTCTCAATCAAGTATCGCCGGACGCCCGCCGCGCCGCCCACCCGTGCGCCGACCACATGCGTCATCTCATTGTGGCTGTAGGCGTTGATGGTCTTGAGAATCTTCAGCAGCGGCGAGGAACGATACTCCAGCAATGGTCGGCGGGGCGTTGTGTAGTCGTCGGCGAGCGCATTGCCAGGTTTAATCGAAATGCCCTGATAGTCCGTTATCTGGCTGAACGCTTTGAGACTTCGCACGGCGTTCCAGAGGGCCTCTGTTCTTGGCGTCCAGCGGCTCCGATCCA
Source organism: Chloracidobacterium sp. (assembly GCA_025057975.1). Lineage (NCBI taxonomy): Bacteria > Pseudomonadati > Acidobacteriota > Blastocatellia > Chloracidobacteriales > Chloracidobacteriaceae > Chloracidobacterium > Chloracidobacterium sp. The sequence goes on along the minus strand of JANWUV010000003.1, from coordinate 121,753 downwards.
AGGCGACAAGAATTTCATGACCAATCACGGCCGGCTGCGACCGCATGTTGAGTAACACGCCCGACCCAATCCGAATGTTGCCCTGAACGTGACGCACGCCAATTTCACGCAGCTTTTCGCCGATCAGAAAGAGACTTTCCGTCGCAAACGACGGGTCATTTTCCCCGCTGATGACCAAATCGCCCATCAACGTCCCCGTCGCCCAGTCTATCGCACCGGTGTAGCCAATCCGCGTCACGTAGCGGTAGTCCACACCCAACGCCTCCAGCGCCGCCATCGAGGTCATTACCTTGGTCACCGACGCTGGGTTGTACAGCACGTTCTCATTGATGTTAAGCACCGGCGTGCCGTCCAACGCCTCAAAGTAAATGCCGTGCGTCTGCACCGACCGCGAAAAGCTCAACAGCCGCGCCGTGACCAACTCCGGCAGGGTCAGCGGGGTTGGCGGCGGCTGAACCTCCTCCGCCGGTGCCGCCGGGCCGCCGGCATTGCCACGGGCTTCGCTGCGCACTGCCCACACCCTCGGCGATTGTCGCAGGTCGTCATTGGTCAGGACGCGAGGACGCTGCTGCGCCCACAGCGGGGCAGTTAGGAAGCCGCAAACACCCCACAGGACAAGCATTACTCGGAATGGGTACTTCAAGACCGGACTCTTCATGGTCGAAGCCTTTCTCACGATGCGTTTGGATTGTGCCCGACTGGAACCCGGCGCGTAGCCGCCGGACAGAAGAAACCAAGTATTACCGCTGGGTACCGCCGACTGTCATCTCCGAAATTTTGATGGTCGGCAGACCAACGCCGACCGGCACACTCTGTCCGTCCTTCCCGCACGTACCGACGCCCAAATCGAGCGCCAAGTCGCACCCGACGGCGGTGACTTTCGTCAGGACATCCGGGCCGTGTCCGATGAGCGTCGCATCCTTGACCGGCGCGGTGATACGCCCGTCTTCAATCAGGTACGCTTCACTGGCCGAGAACACAAACTTGCCGCTGGTGATGTCCACCTGCCCGCCGCCGAACTGGACGGCGTAGAGGCCCCGTTTCACGCTGCGAATGATGTCCTCCGGCGTTTCCGTTCCGGCCAGCATGTAGGTGTTCGTCATGCGCGGCATCGGTATGTGGCGGTAGCTTTCACGCCGGCCATTGCCCGTCCGCGGGACGCCCAGCAGCTTGGCGTTCAAATAGTCGTTGATGTAGCCGCGCAGAATGCCCTTCTCAATCAGCACGGTACACGAAGTCGGGTGGCCTTCGTCGTCCATATTGAGCGACCCACGACGGCCGGGCAGCGTGCCGTCATCCACAATCGTACAGGCTTCGCTCGCCACCCGCCGGCCAATGAGGTCGGAAAAGGCCGAAGTCTTCTTGCGGTTAAAATCGGCTTCAAGGCCATGCCCAACGGCTTCGTGCAGCAGAATACCAGGCCAGCCCGGCCCCAGCACCACTTCCATTGGGCCGGCCGGAGCCTCAACGGCGTCAAACTGCAACACCGCTAACCGAACGGCTTCGCGTGCCAGCGCCTCCGGCGCAAGGTCGCCTTCCGCAAACATGTCAAACCCACGCCGCCCGCCGCCGCCAGCGCGGCCGGCGCGCAGTTCGCCGTCCTGATCGGCAATGCATGTCACACTGAGGCGGGCGAGAGGTTGAATGTCGCCGGCCAGCGTCCCATCGCTTGCCGCGACCATGACCACCTTCCACTCGTCAGCCAAACTGACTTGCACTTTCTGAATCCGGCGGTCGGCGGCGTAACATCGTTCGTCAATGTCCCGCAGCAGTTCAATTTTGCGTTCAATCGGCGTTTCGCTCACCGGCGCGTCCAGCGGATACAGGTCGTGCGCGGCGGCGCGCGCAGCAACAGCGACCGGGGCTACCGTGCGGTTGGCGTCGCGGGCGATACAGGCAGCCGTCTGGGCCGCCTGCCGAATGCTTGCCGGCGTGATGTCGTCGGTGTAGGCGTAGCCGGTTTTTTCGCCGACGATGACGCGCACCCCGACGCCCTGCGTCACTGCCCGATTGGCTGTTTTGATGAGCCGTTCCTCTAGATTCAGCGAGTTGGTGCGGCTGTATTCAAAGTACAGATCGGCGTAATCGCCGCCGGCCTCCAGCGCTGCGTCCAGCAGGGCGTTCAGGTCGTTTGTGGTCAGTCCATAGCGGGTCAGAAAGAAGGTGATCGCGTCGTGGCTCATGCGGTGCACTGCTCCGGTGGTAAGGAATCAGCCAAGGAGACGCTCAACGATCCCCGGCGTCGCTTCCAAGGCAGCGGGCAATTTCGCCGGGTCCTTGCCGCCCGCTTCCGCAAAGTCGGCGCGGCCGCCGCCGCCGCCGCCGACCAGCGCCGCTAGTTCGCGGACAAGGCGGCCGGCTTGGAGTCGGTCGGTGAGCGCATCAGCGACCCGTACGGCAAGGGAAACCTTACCAGCGTTCCGCACGCCGATCACCACCACGCCGCGCCCCAGCTTGCCTAACAGATGCTCCGCCAACTGTCGGACACCCGTCTTGTCGAGGTCAGTCGTCTCAAGCGCCAGCACCCGTACGTCACCCACGGTTCGCGCCTTTGCCAAGGCCTCTTCGGCGCGCTGCTGCGCCAGCTTGAGTTTGAGATTTTCGATTTCACGTTCCGCCTGCCGTAGCGTCGTCTGGAGTTTTTCCACTTGAGCCGGCAGGTCGCCGACATCGCCCAGTCTAAACGCCACCGCCAACTCGCCCAGAAGGCGTTCGTCGGTTTGAAATCGCTCAAACGCAGCCTCGCCGGTGACGGCGACAATGCGCCGGACGCCGGCGGCGATAGAGCTTTCGCTGATGATTTTGAACAGCCCAATGTCGCCTGTCGCGGTGACATGCGTCCCACCGCAGAGTTCCATGGAAAAACCAGGTACTTCAACAACGCGCACCACATCGCCGTACTTTTCACCGAATAGGGCTATTGCGCCGGCCGCTACGGCCGCGTCGAGCGGCATTTCGCGTTTGGTGAGCACAGCATTGCGCCGAATCTGGGCGTTGACAAGGCGTTCAATCTCGGCGATTTCATCGGCCGACAGCGCCGCGTAGTGGGTAAAGTCAAAACGCAACTTGTCCGGCGCGACTTCGCTGCCGGCCTGTTTGACATGTGCGCCGAGAACCTCGCGTAGCGCGGCGTGCAACAGGTGGGTCGCCGAGTGATTGAGCATCGTCCGCCGCCGGCGGTCGGCGTCCACCGTTGCCGTGACGCGGTCGTTGGGACGGACTTCGCCGCGTAGCACTTCAACGCGGTGGACGATCAGGCCGGTCACGGGCGCGACCGTATCTGTCACGCGCAACGTCGCCCCCTCGTTTTCCAGCAGACCCGTATCACCAACTTGACCGCCGGACTCTGCATAAAACGGGGTCTCATCCAGTACGACTTCGCCGGTTTCACCTTCGCGCAGGGCGTCCACCTGCTCACCCTGACGGATAAGGGCGCGGATGCGGACATCGGGGAGCGTTAGGTGGTCGTAGCCGCGAAAGACCGTTGGGTTGCCGTCCAGTGCGGCTTGATAGGCCGGTGCGACAGCCTTGGCGGCGCCGCCTTTCCAACTTTCACGCGCACGGGCGCGCTCTTCCGCCAGCGCCGCCTCAAAACCGGCTTCATCTACGCGCAAGCCACGCTGTTCGGCAATGTAAGCGACCAAATCCAGCGGCAATCCATAGGTTTGGTAGAGGTCAAAGGCGTCCGCCCCGGACACCACACCCTGTACGGCGCGCTGAAAGGCTTCATCCAGTCGCTTGCGTCCAGCCGCCAGCGTGGAGGAAAACAACTTTTCCTCGGTGGCGACGACGCGGGCGATAACCGACGACTGAGTTTCAAGCTCAGGAAACGCAACAGCCATGTGTTTGACGACAAAGGCTGTGATGTCGTGCAGAAAAGCACCTTCAATGCCAAGGCGGCGGCCATGCCAGATGGCGCGGCGCATGATTTTGCGCAGGACGTAGTTGCGTCCGGTGTTGCCCGGATAGATGCCGTCGGCGACGGCGAAGGCCGTTGCTCGGGCATGGTCAGCGATAATGCGCATGGAAACGCCGTCGGCGCTGTCGTAGCGGTAGTCTTTTCCGGCGCGGGCGGCAATGTGCTCAATGATGGGCAGGATGAGGTCAGTATCGTAGTTGCTCTTCTTACCCTGCAAGACCGAGGCAAGGCGTTCCAGTCCGGCGCCGGTGTCCACAGACGGCTTCGGCAGCGGCTTGAGCGTCCCGTCAGCGCTACGCTCAAACTGCATGAAGACCAAGTTCCAGATTTCAATCGTGGTGTCGCCGGGGCCGTTGACGTATTCAGGGCGGTTGTCGGCCAGATCATCGCCTAAAAAGTAGTGGATTTCCGAACAGGGGCCGCAGGGGCCAGTGTCGCCCATTTGCCAGAAGTTTTCCTTCTTACCAAAGCGCAGGATGCGGTCGGCGGGCGCTCCGATTTTCCGCCACAGCGCGAAAGCCTCATCGTCGTCCTCATAGACGGTGAACCACAACCGTTCCAACGGCAGCTCGAACTCGTGCAGCAGTAATTCCCACGCGAAGGCGATGGCTTCTTCTTTGAAGTAGTCGCCAAAGGAAAAATTGCCCAGCATTTCAAAAAATGTGTGATGCCGGGCTGTTTTACCAACTTCGTCCAAATCATTGTGTTTGCCGCCGGCGCGGATGCACTTTTGGGAGGAAGCAGCGCGGGTGTAATCACGGGTTTCCAGCCCCGTGAACACATCCTTGAACTGGTTCATGCCGGCGTTGGCAAACAGCAATGTGTCATCCGGCGGCAGCACCGGCGAACTTTTCACGATGCGGTGGCCACGCCGGGCGAAGTAATCAAGAAACCGATGGCGGATGTCGTGTCCAGTCAGCATACAAGCGGCTTCAGGCAGGCAAGCCGGGGGTTGAATCCTCCTCGAAAAACATTGAGAGGCGGAGGCGACAACGTCGCCTGGCAGGAACCTCAAAGATCACGCATTTGGCATGCTCAAAGCCAGACGACGTTTCGCCAGCAGCGACCAGCCAACCAAAGGGGGGATTTATATGTGCTCATCAATCATTCGAGCAATCCTGTCCTTTGGGTATGCGCCCGTCAAACGGCTTGTCTCCCTACCATTTTTGAACAGAATCAAGGTCGGAATGCCGCGAATACCGAAGCGAACCGATGTCTGGTTGTTTTCGTCTACATTAAGCTTTCCTACTCGAACACGCCCGGCGTAGTCCTTCGCCAAAGCCTCAATGGTTGGGGCCAGCATCCGGCAGGGGGCGCACCACGCCGCCCAAAAATCCACCAGCACTGGATGTTCGGACTGCAAAACTTCACGCTCGAAGTTGCTGTCCGTGATTTCAATGACGTTGCCGCCCATGAGAGTTCCTCCAAAAGAATGAGTTCATTGTTCCGTGACGTCTGTGCATGCCTATCGAGAAAACCTGGCTGGCCGATTACTACCACACGCCTTTTGTCTTGCGCCAACCACGAACGTCATATTGTTGGGGCGCAATTCCGATGCCTGCAACCCTCATCGCCATCCCTAGAAAGCCCTTAGCGCCGGCGACAACGCACAGCATGGCCTTGTACGGCGTCGAGCGTCCTCAAAGCGATGTCTCCTTGGCGGCAGTCCGGCTCAACTTCCGGGCAACGCGGCGCAAAGGCGCAGCCCGGCGGGAGTTCGGTCAGTTTCGGGACGCTGCCCTCAATGGTCGGCAGACGGCTCTCCCGCCGACCAAGCCGTGGGACGCTGGCTAACAGCCCCTGAGTATAGGGGTGCTGCGGTCGTGTGAACAGCGTCTCCACCGAAGCCGCTTCAACAATCCGCCCGGCGTACATTACCGCCGCGCGGTCGGCGACCTGCGCTACAACGCCCAAGTCGTGCGTGATGAGCAGGACGCCAAGATTGCGTTCGCGTTGCTGGACGGCAATTAGCTCCAGAATCTGCGCCTGAATGGTGACATCCAGCGCCGTCGTTGGTTCATCAGCGATGAGCAACTGAGGGTTGCAGCTGAGCGCCATCGCAATCATGACGCGCTGCCGCATGCCGCCGGATAGCTCATGCGGATATTGTTTCGCCCGCCGCGCCGGATCGGGAATAGCGACCGACGCCAGCGCGTCCACGGCCTGCCGCCACGCCTGCCGCGCCGACAACCCCTTGTGTCGCCGCAGGGCTTCGGCAATCTGCTCGCCGACGGTGAAGACTGGGTTGAGCGAGGTCATCGGGTCCTGAAAAATCATCGCCATTTGCGAGCCGCGCAGCGCCATCCAGTCCGCCGCTGTTCGCAGGTCACGACCGTTGAACTGCATGCACCCAGCGACAATGCGCCCCGGCGGCGACACCAACCCCATGATCGACAGCGCCGTTACGGACTTGCCCGAACCGGATTCGCCGACCAGCGCCAGCGTTTCGCCGCGCTCAATGACGAACGACACATCATCCACAGCACGAACGACGCCCGCCGGCGTTGGGAAGTAAGTCCGCAACCCTTCAACGACCAGCAATGGCATGCCAACTTTTGTGGGAAGGCGAGCGGCGGCGAGGATGGATGGTACCGCTAACGGGGCTCGAACCCGTACTCTCCGCCGTGAGAGGGCGGCGTGTTAACCAGTTACACCATAGCGGCCCACAGGTAGCAACTATACGCCGAGCGCTGGTTTTCGCCAAGCCGGTCGCGAAGGCGGCCCGGTGGGCGAGTGGGCTGTGATTGACAGCCCGCCGCCGCAACCTTTAGTGTCCGTCGTCGCTTAAGAGCGCATATCTTGCGTTTGGTGGCGCAAGTTCCCCGCTTACATGCATACCGTTTCGCCATGCTTCGCCTCAATAAGCTCGAACTACGTGGCTTCAAAAGTTTCTGCGACGCTACGCAGATTGTCTTCCACGAAGGCGTCACGGCTATTGTTGGCCCAAACGGCTGCGGCAAAAGCAACATCGTGGACGCCATTGCTTGGGTGCTAGGTGAACAGTCGGCCAAAAATCTGCGCGGCGGAAAGATGGAAGATGTCATCTTCAACGGTACACGCAATCGGAAACCGCTCGGTATGGCCGAAGTCTCGCTGACGTTGACGGCGGTGCAGGATTTGGTCGAAGGGCGACCCGTCGCCGACCCGGACGACGATCCAACGGCCGCGCTGGCCGCCGCCAACGAGGCCGCACATGACGAAGCCGTACAGGACGACCGTGCGCCGGATGCAACACGCCGTCGCCGTCCGCTCCATCTACCGCGTTTGCTGGCGGGTGAAACAATCACCATCAGCCGGCGGCTTTACCGCAGTGGCGACAGCGATTATCTGATGAATGGTCGCCTCTGCCGTCTGCGCGACATTCAAGACTTCTTCAGCGGGACGGGTTTGAGCCGCGCCCACTACGCCATCATTGAGCAGGGGCGCATTGGGCAAGTGCTCTCCTTAAAGCCGCAGGATCGGCGTGCGCTGATTGAAGAAGCCGCCGGCATCGGACGCTTTAAGGCTAAGCGTCACCAAGCTGAACTCAAGCTTGAAGCCACCCGCCAAAATCTCGCACGGCTGGACGACCTCATTGGCGAAATTGAGCGTTCCATCGCCAACCTCAAGCGCCAAGCGCAAAAGTCGCGCAAGTTCGTCGCCCTACGTGAGGAACTCCGCGCCGCCCAGCGCCGATACTTTGCGCTGCTGTGGACGCGATTGCAGGCAAGCCGGTCCGCGGCGGCAGAGACCTGCGCTGCGCTCTATGCCGAGCGTGATCGGCTCGCAGCCGAACTTGCCCGTCTGACGGAAGCCGTCGCCGCCGCCCGTGAAACAGCCCGCCAGGCCGAAGAGACCCTCAACGCCGCGCGACAGACCGCCGCCGCCGCTGAAATTGAGCGTGACCGCTTACGGCACACCGGAGCGAACCTAGAAGCCGAACTAGTTCGCATTGACGAGCGCGACGCCGAACTCGCCACTGCACTTGAGCAAACGCAGCGGCGGCGACGGCTCATCGAGAAGGCGCTGGACGCCTCTAGAGCCGGCAACGACCAACTGGTGAATGAACTGGCGCGGCAGGAGCGTGAGTTAGCGTCCGCTGAAGCGCGTCATCGCGAGCTGGGAACGGCGCTGCGGGAGGCCGAAAGTGCGTATGAGGAAGCCCGCCGCCGGCACCTCCTCCATCTGACGCGCGCCGAACGCCTGCGGCATCAATCGGAGCAACTTGCCGAAACAGACACCCGCCTGTCCCGTCAGTCGCAATCGCTCAAACAGGAACGGCAACGCGCAACGGAACGCCAAGCACAGGCACAGTCCGAATGTGCGGCAGCGGAACAGCGTCTTACTGAACTTGAACAACGCTGGGCTGCCGTCAAAGCCGACGCCGACGCTGCGCAGGCCGAACTCGACGCCATGGACGCCACCCAGAAACGGTTACAGGAGCGCTTGAGCGAGATGCGACGGGCGCAGCAACGCGCCGAAGACCGTCGTCAAGCGCTTGAAGAGCTTGATCGCCGCCACGCCTACTATGCGGAGACCGTTCGCGCCCTGCTGGAGCGGGCAAATGACATCGCCGGTTTTCATCCGCTCGGCACACTGGCCGATTTCCTAACGGTTGTGGAGGGCTACGAGTCGCTTGTGGAAAACGTCTTGGGCGACACCCTGCAAGCGGTCGTTGTCCCTACACCGGCGTCTGCCCGCGCGGCGGCCGAGTGGCTGACGAAGGCTCAGGTTGGACGGGTGACGCTGCTTGTCGCCGGCGTGCAGGGTGGGGCCGACGGCACATCCGGTGTGGCCGCCGCCAAACCGACTTCGCCTCCGACGCGCCTATGGGACGTGCTGGGCGTCCCGGAGCATTTGGCGCCAGCTTTCCGGCAGGCCTTTCCGGAATTGGCCGACGCCGTCCTTGCGCCGTCGCTTGACGCTGCATTGGAGGCCGCCGCCGATGCGCCGGTACCGTGCCTGATTACACCGGCGGGTGAGCAAGTCAGCGGCGGCGTCCGACTGACGGCCGGCGGCGGTGCGGCGAAGAGCATCTTGCGCGTCAAACGCGACATCCGCGCCCTGAAAGCTGAGGCTGTGGCGCTGGCGAAAGACATCGCCCTCCTGATGCAGGAACAGCAACAGATGGAGGTTCGGCGAACAGCAGTCGCGGCCAACTATGCCGCGCTAGACGCCGAACTGCGCCGTTTGGAAACTGAACGCGCCGCCCAAACGGTAGAACTCGGCCAGCGCCGCCGCGAGGTGGAGCGCGCCCACCAGCACCTCGCCGTCATTGCCGTCGAGCAGCGGCAACTCGCCGCCGAAGCCGAACAGCTTGCGGCCCGTCGGACGAAACTAGAAGCAGAACTCGCAGAAGCCGTCGCCCAGCGTGAAGCCGCAGAACAAGCGGTTCTGACCGAACAACAGCGCGCAGCAACGCTTCGCCCGGCGGTCGAAGCCGCCGCGCAAACGCTGGCGGAGCATCGTGCGCAGGCTGCAAGCCTGCTGGAACGCCGCCGGGCGGCGGAGAGCGAACTACGTCGTCTGGAGCGCGAATGGCGCGAACTCGATCAGACCTCCGCCCAGCTCACACTCGAACAAACCGCGCTCCAGACGCGGCGCACCGACGTTCGGCGGGCACGCGCTGATGTGCAGGCGCAAGAAGCGGCGGCGGAGACGGCGTTGGGTCGGGCGCGTTGCGCCGTTGCCGCAGCTGAGTCCAATCTCACAAACTGCCGCAATGCATTAGACGGTCTAGAAGCCGAACTGCGGGGCGCACAGGCGGCGGAACGCGATGTGCGCGACCGGCTGTCCGTCGCCGAACTGGAGGCTGCCAAAATCGTCGCCGAACTCGATTACCTTGCTCGTCACTGCCACGCCGAACTGGGCTGCACGCTTGAAACCCTCCCACCGCCCGCCGCCGAAGGACCGTCGGAAGCGACGCTCGCAGAAACTATCACGGCGCTCAAAGAGGCGATTGCCGCGCTCGGCTCTATCAACATGCTCGCCGTGGAGGAACTCGCTGAAGCTGAACAACGCTACGAGTTTCTAACGGCGCAACGGACTGACGTTCTTGAATCACTGGCCGCAACGGAGGAAACCCTGAAGGAAATTCGCCGCCGGACAAAACATCGCTTCCGTGAGGCCTTTGAGCGCATCAACGCCTACTTTGCAGAAACCTTTCAGGAGTTGTTCGGGGGCGGACGCGGAGAAATGCTGCTGATTGAGCCGGACGACCCACTAGAGTCAGGTATTGATATTGTGGCTCAACCGCCGGGCAAGCGGTTGCAATCCGTTCTACTGTTGTCCGGCGGCGAGAAGGCGATGGCAGCGATAGCGCTTATTCTGGCTATCTTTCGCTATCGGCCGAGCCCGTTTTGCGTCCTCGATGAAGTGGACGCCCCGCTTGACGAAGCCAACATTGATCGCTTTACGGAAAAGGTCCGCGCCATGGGCCAGCACACGCAGTTTCTCATCGTGACGCACAACAAACGAACCATGGAAGCCGCCGACTCGATTTACGGCGTCACGATGCCAGAGCCGGGCGTCTCAAAACTGCTTTCCGTGCGATTTGACGACAAACCTTCCGTTGCGCCCGCCGCGACGGATGCCGCCGACGGCTCAGATTCCACAACCGACATCGACGCCAACGCACTGGGCGTCGTCGGCTGACGCTGGGCGTCACAGGTACACACCAGCGACGAACCGAGCGCCGGATGGAAGCCGTTGCAGCCGCTGACGGAAGCGGTAACGCCCACGGGGGTGGTCGGCGGCGCAGCTTCCAAGGGTGGCGCAGCTTCGAAGCGCAGCGCGGCGGCGCGCTGTGCCTCGGCTTTGGCCTGAATTTCACGCAGCCCGCTGGCGACAAAGGCCGTGGCCATTTTGTCCATCCGGTCGGTGACGACACGCGCAATCCACTGTTCACCAAACAGTCCAGCCAGCGGGTGGATGTCGTGCGCGCGCGGCCGCCAAACGCACATAAACAGCCGTACGTCAGCGTCCGTCGCGCCGTTCGGATTGGGGCGCACCTGGACGTCGCACTGAAAAAAGTCCGGTGAACCTTCGGCGGCCGAGTAGGCGATCTCGCCAGTCGCTGGATTGACTCGCCGGTACATGACAAACTCCCACGTAATGGGCGCGACAATCGGTACGCGGACGCAGAACCGCCAGCGCGTCACGTCGTCGCTGTCGGCGACCGGCGTAATCTGTTCAATAATCGGCATGTGCCGCGCAAAACTGCGTGGGTCAGCGAAGAACTCACACAACTGCTCAATAGTGGCCGGCACCTCAAAAATCCGCCGTAGGTGAGCACGAACAATGAACATCTGATGTGCTTCAACGCCTGTCGTGGGTTGACGCGGCGCCGCTTGGCGGCGCAGACGACGGCTTGCGGTAGTACTTGCCCTTCTTCCTCACAATCGTTCGCAGCAGTAGACTTTTCAAGCCTACTTCATCTTCAAATCGGGTTTTGATTTCCACAACGGAAACCGGCAGACCACCGAAGTCAAAACCTTCGACCTTGACGGCATCTTTTTCGGTCGTCACCAATCGTTCTGCCCCGGCCGCTTTAGCTTCCGCCGTCAAAGCGGCGATGTCGGCCGCGGTGTAGGGATGATGGTCGGGAAAGCGTTTGGTGAAGACGACATTCGCACCCAGATTCGCCAGATCATCCTCGAACACAACCGGCTTGCCCAGCGCAGAAAACACCCCGATTGGCTGTCCAACCAGTGTTCGTTGCGCCTGTGGGCGACGGGTTCCGAGTTCGTGGACGCCGACGATATCGTGGTAGGCGAAAAACACTGGCGCTGTCACGTCGCAGGCGGCAAGGACGCCCAGCAGGTGCTCTTGGTCGAAGGTACGGTCCGAGCGCGTCACCACGACGGCGTCCGCGCGCTTGAGGGCGTAGAGCGGTTCGCGCAGGCGACCGAAGGGGAGCAGTTCGCCGTCACCGAACGGGTCGGTGGCGTCCAGAACTAGAATGTTGAGATCGCGCTGGAGCTGAAGATGTTGGAAGCCGTCGTCCAACACCAACACGTCGCAGCCGTAGGTCGCTTCGGCGAATCGCCCGTTGGCGTAGCGATCTGCGCCGACGATAATCTTCACATCAGGCAACCGCCGCGCCAGCATCAGGGGTTCATCGCCGGCCGTCGCCCAGTCCGGCGGCGGCTGTCCGTCATTGAGGACGAGGCGTGCAGTGGAACGCCGCCCATAACCGCGCGTCAGAATAACTGTCTCGTGACCTTCGTCCGTCAGGTAGCGCGCAATGTATTCCACCAGCGGGGTTTTGCCCGTTCCCCCAACGGTGATGTTCCCGACCGAGATGACCGGTTTCGTCAACGACTTCGGTTTGAGATAGGCCGTTTCGTACAGCGCTATTCGTAGGCGGACGCCAAATTCGTAGAGTTTGGCCGGTGCATAAAGCGCCGCCCGCAACGTGGGCGACAGGGTATCAGGATTGACGGCCGACAGCGGCCACGGCATGAATCGCGTCCGCTCCTTGCTTGGAGTGCCGAGGGCGGGACTCGAACCCGCACGCCCCTTGCGGAGCAACGGATTTTAAGTCCGTTGCGTCTACCATTCCGCCACCCCGGCTCGCTTACCCGCTCGTCCGTTTATCGTCGGACGGTAGCTCGACGTACCACTCACGGACGAGTTGCGTCGCCGAAACGTATTCATGCCAACCGCGCTGGTTGCGGTCAATGAGAACCCACAGAAAACCTGCGCCCAGCGGCAGAAGAGACACGCCACATCCGATTGTGCGCAGTAACGCTTGGACAGCTGTCAGTTCGTGATCTTCGTAGATGCTGACTACCCGCAGCCCCATGTACATCATCCCGAACGTCTGTCCGGCGACCGTCACCGTCCCAAACAGGTACATGCCGGCAATAAGCGCGGCGGACGACGCCAAAATCGCCGCCACACCTGGATGCACAAGCGTCACGCCCGTCACCACCACAACGCAGAGCAGTGGTAGGCACGAAAGCGCCACAACAGCTGCGTCTATCAGTCCAGCCAGCGCCCGCTCACGAACAAGCGGACGAATTCGCCGTAGTACGCGGGTCGGCGCCGGGGAAGCTAACGGGGCCGGCGTTGCTTGAGCAACCGGCGATGCAGACGGCGGCGCAGCGGGTGCTGGCGTTGTCGCTGGTGTTGGTGGTTGATTCAACAGGAGATCAAAGTCCCCCAGCGCAGCGTCTAGTTCGCCGGCGATTTCACCGATGTCCACTGGCGGTGCAGCAGGCGGCGGCGCAACCACCGCCGAACTGTTCAACGTCAGGGTGTCGTGGGCGGCGGCGCTGACGCGACGTGGTGGAAAGGTCACCGGGCGGGGCGACTCCGCCGCCCGGCGGACACGCTGCAGCGCGCCGCGTACCAGTGGGTTTTCAACAGCTTCAAGATTGTCAAGGGGCGTCTCTTTGCTCGCGTGAACCGCTTCCGACAAAGGCTCAGCCGCAAGGTCGTCAACCAGCGGTGGGATTGAAGCCAGGTGTTCATCCCGCCGCCGGTGTTGTCCCTCGCTGCGCTGGTCACGGCGGGCGGCTTCAAGCTCGGATTCCATCATCCGGCGGGCCTTGACTTGCCGGACGCGCGCGCTCAACTCGGCCCGCCAAGCCGGTACATTGCCAACCGACTGCACCTCACGGGGAAACGGCCCACCTGCGCCTATCGCTTCCGTACTTGTGGGTGGCAGTTTACTTTCCATGCGCGCCGGAACGTGACGAACGGCAATGATATGTCCGCAGCGCCGACAAACCCGTTCACTGTCGGCCTGAATATACCCGCAAACAGAGCAAATCATGGTTTTCCAGTTGGAAAACGCGCCCATGCACCGTTGCGACGACTCATCGGTGCGGGCAGCCGGTGACTCCCTGGTCGAACGATGCCTTGGTAACGACGTGCCCTGGTTCTGAGCGCGCGACTTTAACAAAGCACCCGCCGGGCGTCAAAGTGAAAGTAAAAACTTAGCTCTCAAAGCAGAAAGGAATGAAGGATCACAGGTTCCGAAGCGCCAAGATATCTTGGACGGCGCTTCACCGAAGCCTTTCGCTGGCGTCACCAGTAGGGATAGCGTAAGGTTGGCCACACGTCCAGCGTGATGCAACATACACACAGCTCACCCTGTGTCGAGGCAAGAAACGATGTCAGCTCCCATGCCTTCCCCGGCGATAACGAATCTGCGCTTGTCGGCGCGCTTTGCGGATGTCGGCTTTTCAGAAATCGTCCGTATTCGCAACCGTGTCTTGGAACTCAAAGCAGCTGGCGAGACGGTACACCAGTTTGAAGGAGGTGAGCCTTTTTTCGAGACTCCAGAAACCATCAAAGCGGCGATGCGCCGCGCACTAGCGGAGAACAAAACGCGCTATGCGCCGTCAAGCGGCATCCCGCCGCTGATTGAGGCCATCGTTGATAAGCTGCGCCGAAAAAACGGCATCCCGGCCGAGCCGTCGCATGTGGTTGTCACCGTCGGCGGCATGCAGGGTTTGTACGGCGCGTTCAACGCGCTGCTTGATCCGGGGGATGAGGTTTTGTTGCTGTCACCCTACTGGACGCCTACCCGTGACCTCATTCACATGACGGGCGGGCGAGCGGTTTGCGTTGAGACGGCGCGGATGCTTGCGGAGGGGGTCGAGGCTGCGCTGGCGGCGCGGCTGACAGCCCGCACGCGCGCGATTCTCGTCAACACCCCCAACAATCCGACGGGCCAAGTGCTCACTCGCGCCAACTTGGAGGCCGTCGCCGAGTTCGCCCGGCGGCGCGATTTGGTGGTGGTGTCAGACGAAGCCTATGAAGATTTGGTCTATGACGGCGAGCATGTTTCCATCGCCGCCCTGCCGGAGATGTACGCCCGGACAATTTCAGTTTATACGCTGTCGAAGTCGTACGGGATGACCGGCTGGCGCATCGGCTACGCCGTTGCGCCGGAGCCGTTTATCACGGGCATCAAAACCTCCGTTCTCTACTCGACAAATGGCGTGAGTACGCCGACGCAGTGGGCGGCGTTGGCGGCGTTGCGCGACATACCGGAAAGCTTCTTTGCGGAGCAGCGGGCGGCGTATCGGCGGCGGCGCGACCGGCTCATTGCCGGACTCAACGAACTGGGCTTGCCTGTCAGTCCTGTGCCGGACGGCGCATTTTACGTCTTCCCGGATGTCACCTCCCTTGGCGGGACGAGCGCCGAGATTGCCCTCCGTCTGCTCAATGAAGCGCGTGTGGCGACCGTGCCAGGCACGGCGTTCGGTTGCGCCGGCGAAGGTCACTTACGCCTGAGTTATTCGTTGTCGCTGGAAGCCATTGAACGTGGGTTAGAGGCTCTGCAGCAATATCTCGCCCGGCAGTGACCCCTGTCGTCCGCCCGTTATGTTGGCTGGCTGGCGTCGCGCTGTCCCAAAGAGGCTATGCGCCATGACGGAGAAGGCGCTGTGGTTTCGGCGCAATTGCGAGCAGTATGTGGCGGAGTGGTCGGCGGACGAGCGGTTGTGGATAGCGGAGGCGGCTCCGTATCCTTGGAATCTTTGAAGCATAGCACGGACGTACCCTGCTTGAGGGGCAGTGGTTGGGGTCTTACGACAAACGAGGGTGTTTGATTCCGACGGGCGTGGAATGAGAAGAAGCCGCTTTGAAGCCGGTGGGAACGGCTCACGGCTCTACCGTCAACAACCGATGAGGCATCCGACGCGAAGCGAGACAACCCGCGCCGGACGATAATACACTGGGACGGGACGACTGTTTATGACCACCGCGCCTGCGCCGCGTCATCGAATCTTTCTAGTGGACGCCATGGCGCACATTTACCGCGCCTACTACGCCGTGCGGGGGCTGGCGACTCAAGCGGGGCAACCCACCAACGCGGTGTTTGGGTTTACTTCAATTCTCCGCAAGCTGCAAAAGACCTACACGCCGGAGTACCTCGTCGTGGCCATGGACTCGGCCGCGCCGTCCTTTCGCAAGGCTTGGTACGACGCTTACAAAGCCCACCGCGCCGAGATGCCGGAAGACCTCCAAGAACAGATTCCGGTCATTGAGGAAGTCTGCGACGCGCTGCGGATTGCGCGCGTCAAAGTGGACGGTTATGAGGCGGACGACTTGATCGGCACGCTAGCGCGGCTCGCCGTCGAGCAGGGGCTGGAGGCCGTCATCGTCAGCAACGACAAGGACATGGCGCAGCTTGTCGGCGACGGCGTCAGTCTGCTGCGCGTGGATACCAAGTCAGGCGAGTTTGTTCTGTGCGACCGTGCCGGGGTTGAGGCGTGGATAGGGGTTCCGCCGGAGCAGGTTGTTGACGTGCTGGCCCTGTGGGGTGACAGTTCGGACAACATCCCCGGCGCTCCCGGAATTGGCGAAAAGGGGGCGGTGCAGATTATTCGCCAGTTCGGCTCGCTGGACGCAGCGCTGGAGCGTTACGCCGAAGTGTCGCGCAAGACCTACCGCGAGGCGCTCCGCGACCACCAAGCGGCCATTCGACTGGCTAAGCGGTTGGTGACGATTTGCCGCGAAGCGCCTGTCGTCCTCGATCTTGAAACCTTTCGCAGCCGTCCGCCGGATGCGGCCGCCTGTCATGCGCTGTTTTCTCGGTTAGAGTTCAAGGCGCTCACTGCCGAGTTCGCCAAACTGCTCGTTGCTCCGGCGGCGGTGCCATCCTCAACGCCGACAGTTGAAATCCTGACGAACTACCAAACGCTCGCAAACCCGGCGGAACTCCGCCGTGCTCTGGATAACGTGTATGCGCGCGACCGCTGCGCCTTTCATTTTGAAGATGAGGCCGGCGTGGTAACGCGCGGCAGTCTATCGTTCGGCGTCGGTCACGCACTGCATTTTGAACGGACGCTGCTTGACACGGAAACGACGGCGGCCCTTCTGGAAGTTCTCGCCAACGGCTTGATCGAGAAAGCCGGTTACGACGCTAAGCAGGCGCTGTACCTTATCAACTGTCCCCCCCACGGTGCAGCCTCGCCGGAGTACGCCCTCGATCCGACGCGAACCTTCCGCTTTGAAAGTTTGACCGACGATGTGTTGCTCGCGGGCTACCTGCTTGATCCGGGCGTCAAGGCCGAACGTCTGACGTTGGCTGCGTTGGCTGAAACACACCTTGCGTTGGACGCCGCCGCATACGCACAGCTCGATCCGGCGGATGTCGTGTCGCGCCTGCAGTCAGCGCTGCGGAGAAAGTTGACCGACGAGGGCTTGCTGAATGTCTATGAAACAATGGAACTGCCGCTGATTCCGGTGTTGTACGAGATGGAGTGCGCCGGCGTCCGCATCGAGCCGACGCCGCTCGCGGAGCTTGAGACCGAACTGCGGGCTGAACTGGAACGACTGACGACCGAAATTCACGAACTGGCGGGCGGACCATTCAACATCAACTCGCCGCAGCAGGTGGCCGAAGTCTTTGAACGGCTCAACTATGAAACCTCAAAGAAGACGGCGACCGGCAGGATTTCGACCAGCGCCGATGTGCTTGAAGAGCTAGCGGAAAAGTATGATTTGCCGAAGTTGATTCTGGAGTACCGGGAGTACGAAAAGCTGCTCAACACCTACGTCACTGTCTTGCCCCGCTTGGTTCATCCCAAGACCGGCCGTCTGCACACAACGTTCACCCAGACGGTGACGGCGACCGGCCGCCTGTCGTCGGTGCGACCCAATCTGCAAAACATTCCTGTACGGACGGAGCTGGGCCGTCGGACGCGCCGGGCGTTCGTCGCCGAGGAGGGCAACTTGCTTATTTCGGCTGACTACTCGCAGATTGAGCTGCGTCTGCTAGCGCACATCACCGGCGATGCGCGCATGACGGCCGCCTTTCAAGCTGGGGAAGATATTCACGAGCGGACGGCGCGCGACGTGTTCGGCGCGCAGACGCCGGAGGAGCTGCGCGCCACCCGCCGCTTGGCCAAGGCGACTAACTTCGGGATTGCGTACGGCGTTGGGGCGTACGGTTTGGCGCGCAACGTCGGCATCGGGCGCAAGGAGGCCAAAAAGGCGATTGATGCCTATTTCGCCGCCTATCCGGGGATCAAGCGGTATATGGACGAGACGCCGGAACAAGCGCGGCGGACGGGCGTTGTGCGGACGCTTTACGGGCGCTTACGCCGCATGCCGGACTTGCAGAGCCGGAACTTCACGCTGCGCGCGCGCGCCGAGCGGGAGGCCATCAACGCGCCGATTCAGGGGACGGCGGCGGACTTGATGAAGCTGGCCATGATCGCGGTCGCTGATCAACTACCGCGCGTCTTTCCACGAGCGCGGTTGGTGTTGCAGGTGCACGACGAACTACTGCTGGAAGCGCCGGCGGAGGATGCGCCGGGCGTGGCGGCGCTGGTCAAGACGGCAATGGAAGGCGTGGCGACGTTGACCGTCCCGCTGGTTGTGGAAACCCGTATCGGCGCGAACTGGCTTGACGCCAAGTAGAGTTGCAAGGCTTTCCATCCGACTTTAGATGTGAATGCAGTGGAAGCCTGTAATGGGAGAGGCGCGGCATTGCCGTTCGTCCGTTGACAAGCCGGGCCAATCAGATTATGTGCACGTAGGCGGCCAAGGTTCCGCCTACGCTGCCGCCGGCTGCTCGGCGGGAACGTTCATTCTCAAGTGAAGCCTCTGCGTCGTTACCTCCATGGTCATCTACTTACCCGGTACTGTTGAAGAAACGCCGCGACTTGACGACCTTACACCCCGTCAGATTGTTCAAGAACTCGATAAGCATGTGGTTGGCCAAGCGGCGGCAAAGCGCGCCGTTGCCATTGCGCTCCGCAACCGGGTACGCCGCCAGAAGCTGCCGCCCGACCTCGCTCAGGATGTTATCCCAAAAAACATCATCATGATTGGCTCTACCGGCGTCGGGAAGACGGAAATCGCCCGTCGTCTGGCTCGTCTAGCCAACTCACCGTTTCTCAAGGTGGAAGCCTCCAAGTTCACCGAAGTTGGCTATGTCGGGCGGGATGTGGAATCCATCATCCGCGATCTGGTGGACATTGCGGTTGACTTGGTGCGCGAGGAAAAAATCGCCGAAGTCGAAGAAAAGGCACGCCAAAACGCCGAGGAACGTCTGCTGGACATCTTGTTACCGGCACGCCGGGACGGCGAATCAGTCCTACCGGAAGACGAAGCCGCCTTTCAGCGGACGCGCGAAAAACTCCGCCAGCAGTTGCGGGAAGGGAAGCTCGACAATCGGATTGTCGAAATTGAGGTCAAGGAGCGTAGCTTCCCGTCCGGCATCGAAATCATCACGCCGCAGGGCGTCGAGGAGATGGACATCAACCTCCGCGACATGCTGTCTGGCCTCTTTCCAGGCACACGCACTAAGCTGCGTAAGATGTCCGTCAGTGAAGCCATTGAGTACCTCGTGCAAGAAGAGGAACAAAAGCTGGTGGACATGGATCAGGTGGCGCGGCTGGCGGTTGAGCGCGTCGAAGAGTCCGGTATTGTCTTTCTTGACGAAATTGACAAAATCGCCGGACGCGAAAACGGCAGCGGCCCAGATGTCTCCCGCGAGGGCGTCCAGCGCGATATCCTGCCGATCATTGAAGGCACAACGGTCAACACGCGCTACGGCATGGTGCGCACTGACCATATCCTGTTTATCGCCGCTGGAGCGTTTCATGTTTCCAAACCTTCCGATCTGATTCCGGAACTCCAAGGGCGGTTTCCGATTCGTGTCAATCTGGACCCGCTGACCAAGGAAGACTTCAAACGGATTTTGACAGAACCGCGCAACTCGCTGATTCGGCAGTACGTCGCCCTGCTTGAAACCGAAGGCGTCACCTTGGAAATCACTGAAGACGCCATTGAAGCAGTGGCCGACTTCGCTTACACGGTCAACCAAAACACTGAAAATATCGGCGCGCGCCGGCTGCATACGGTCATGGAAAAGGTGCTGGACGAGGTTTCCTTCGCTGCGCCGGATTTGGAAAACAAACACTTTAGGGTGGACGCCGAATACGTCCGCAAGGTGTTGGCCGACATCGTCCAGAATGAAGACCTCAGCAAGTACATCCTGTAGCCGGGCAGTCCGGCGCTGGATGCAGTTGGGGCTGGTGTGGAGTGGATTGGCCGCCGTCGTCGGCGGGTTTGGCTGCGCCAAGGTCGGCCCGCCGGTTCCGCCGCCGCGCTTTACATTGGCGGCGGCTGGCGACCTAACCGTCACGCAGTACGGTGAGCAGATCGTTTTGCGCTTTACCAGACCGGCGCGGGCGGTGCGTGCCGAGGTTCTGCGCCGTGTTGAACCGCGCGATGCGCCGCCGGCGCTGCCGGAAGACGTTTTCCTGCGCGAGGCGCGGCTGATCGGCTTCCTTGATGAGGCGGCGTTGGCGGCGGCTGTGTCGGTAACCTACACTGACCGATTTGACCCGCAAGACGCCGGTTGGTCCGGCCGACGGATTCGGTACGCCGTGCGCTTGGTGGACGCCCAGGGGCGGCCGTCTCCGTTGTCGAGTTATGCCGTCGTTTATCCGGCGGCGGCTGTTGCGCAACCACCCGACGAACTGCGCGCCGAAGTCACGCAGGACGCCGTGCGCCTAACGTGGCGCCCGCCCACCAGCAACCTCGACGGCTCGCCAGCCGCCGATGTGCAGTTCAATGTCTATCGGCGGCGAACGGACGGTGGAGTGCTCTCGCGGCGCAATGACGTGCCGTTGACCGCTCCAACCTTCGCCGATACTGACTTTGTGTTTGGGGAAACGTACGAGTACGTTGTGCGGGCGGTCAGCCTTGTTCGCGGCGAACTGATTGAAAGTCAGGACACACCGCCGTTGCAGGTGCGCCCAGTAGACACCTTCCCACCGGCCGCGCCAACCAATGTAACCGGCGCTTCGGCTGCCGGGTTGGTGAATTTGTTTTTTCCGGCGAATACGGAAACCGACCTGCGCGGCTATCTCATTTATCGGAGCGAGGTTGAGAGCGAGCCAGGGAAGGCGTCTCCGCCGATCAAGCTGACGCCGACGCCCATTCAGCGCACGACGTTTCAGGATCGCACCGGCATCGGCGGCAAGCTCTATCGGTATTTCGTGACAGCGGTAGATATTTTCGGCAATGAAAGCGCGCCCTCAAACTCCGTTGAGGTGGAGGTAGTTCCCTAACCTTGGTGTGTCGCCCCCGTTGAGGGCAGCGGCGACCGCCAGCCGGGCGTTGACCACGCCCCATCCTTGGCGGTCGGGATCAACGTTTGGGAGTCGCCGCGCTGTACGGATGAGAATTCGCTTGACTTGCTGTGGCGTGAGGCGCGGGTTGACTTCCAGCATCTGCGCCACAATCGAGGAGACAATCGGCGCGGCGAAGGAGGTGCCGTCCACGTGTTTGTAGTGGCCGGAGATGACCTTCTCATTGCGCATTTTGCCTTCCACAAGAAGACGGAGTTGGTACGGCTCAAGGTGGGCGGCCGCGTCCAATTCAGGATCAATGCCGGCGTGCTGCGCTAGAAGCGACTTGAGTTCGCTGTCCGGCGCGTGCGTGAGCTTTTCGTAGAGTGCGGCCTGCTGGGCCGTCGGCGTGCCTGGCAAAATCGGTGCAGCAATCCAAATGCTGGGCGCAATGACTTCCGGCTTCTGAAGACCGTCGGGCGTGACGCCGTAGCTGGAGTGGTAGACATCGTGTTCGTTGGGGTCAAGCGTATTCTTGTCGTCGAAGCCGCCGACGGCGATGACTGACGGAGCGCTAGCGGGCGGCAGCACCGGATGTTCCGCTTGGTGTCCGGCATTGCCGCTGGCCGCCACCACGACGACACCGGCTTTGACCAGTCGTTCGGCTGACTGGGAGAGGGCATCTTCAAGGTAGGACGCCTCATAGTCGCCGCCGCACGACAGGTTGACGATACGGATGCCAAAGCGTTCACGGTTGCGATACACCCAATCCAGGCCGCGCCGAATGTCGTCGTGGTAAATCCGGCGCGTTGTGCCGACCTTGACCAGTACCAGTTTGGCGCTAGAGGCGATCCCACGGTACAGCCCCTTAGAGAGAAAGCCATTCCCCGCCGCCACAACCGAAGTCATCAAACCGTGCCAACTGGATTCATCCGGCGTGGATAACTCGGCTGGGTTGGCGCGGCGCGTCAGGATGTTGTGGTAGTGCAGAATGCGGTTGACTGGCTGGGTAATGTCTGGGTGAGCATAAAAGCCGGAATCGAGAAATGCGATGGTGACGCCGCGTCCCGTATAGCGCGGACTCGCGCCCAACCGTAATGGCGTCGGAAGGATTTTGAAGCGAGGGAGCGCCGCCCCGTCGGCTGAGGGCAGATACAGACTGACTCGTGCGCGCGCATGCGCGAAGCGGTCAAAACAGTCCCGGCAGATGCCCTCCTGCTCATCCCAGTACGGTAGATTGAGATGGAGCAAGTCGCGCGACAAGCGCGACATCGTGGAGGGGTCAACCCGCAGCTCGTCATCCAGCGCGTAGTGGCAAACAGCGCAAAGAAACATGAAAGCGTATGACTTTGCCCGCCCCAGACGGGTGGAGGTGAAGCTACCGCGCAAGATGTGGCCAAGCAGGTAGGATTTTACCGTTGGCCTCAGGGTCGTGCATCTATCACCGCCGCAGCGCGCAGCGGGAGTGACGCCTACCCGCAACCGCGGCCCAGACACACGGCCGCCAAGCGGAGGAACTGTGTACGCAGGTCTTCGTCGGCAATGGCTTGTGCGCCGGCGACAATCTCTTCAGGGAGCAGTTCAGGGCGCATCGCCGCCGGCAGTGGTGACGCCGCACGCGACGGCGTACGGGCGACAAACCGCCGATCCACGACAAGGTGAATTCGCGTCACCAGCGGCTGCCGCAAGATGCTGTTGAGGCGGAAGAGGATCTGGGGGGCAAGCGCCTCCAGTTGGCGTTTCCAGCGGGCGTCCTGCACTGCCACGGTGAGGGTTCGGTCGGTCAGCGTTATCGCTCGACTGACCTTGAGCGTTGCGTCACCAACAGCCAATCCCCACGCGGCGCAGCAGGCGGCGGAAACAACATCCGCCTGCCCATCGGCGAACTTGATCACATCGGGAATCAACCGCGCGATACTTTCCACAGCGACCTCGGACAACCTCCTCGATTCAGCGAACGAGCATATCAAAAGAGTTGTTCGGCGGCTTCTGTTTCATTTCAGTAAGCGCGCCAAACTCCTACGCTCTCCACACAAGCGGCAGTATGTCCCTTGGCATCAGACCAGCGACAGGCTGCCTACAGGTCGGCGCGCCGTCGCACTTCCTTGACCGTTCTCATGAAGCACACTAGACTCGCGCCATATTCGTACGCTTTCGTACATTTTCCTTTGAGGTCATCAACGCCATGAAGTTTCATATCACGGAGGACGGCAAAAAACTGGTGACGCTCATTCCGGGGGACGGCATCGGACCGGAGTGCATTGCGGCGACACGGCGCATTATTGAGGCGGCCGGCGCGGCGGTGGCCTGGGAAGAACGCGCCGCCGGAGCGAGTGTTTTTCAGCAGGGCGTGCCGTCGGGTGTTCTGCCTGAAACGATTGAATCCATTACGAAAACGCGCGTCGTGCTCAAAGGGCCGCTGGAAACGCCGGTCGGCTTCGGTGAGAAGAGCGCTAACGTCACCTTGCGGAAGTTGTTTGAGACTTACGGGAATATTCGCCCGGTGCGTGAAATGCCGGGCGTCGTTACGCCCTTCACCGGTCGGCGGCTTGATCTGGTCGTTGTGCGTGAAAACGTTGAGGACCTCTACGCTGGCATCGAGCACATGCAGACGCCGGGCGTGGCGCAGTGTTTGAAGCTGATTTCGCGCAAGGGCTGTGAGAAGGTTGTTCGGTTGGCGTTTGAATTGGCCCGTTCAGAAGGGCGAACGAGAGTACACTGCGCCACAAAGTCCAACATCATGAAGCAGACCGAAGGCATGCTCAAACGCACCTTCGAGGCCATTGCGCCGGAATACCCCGACATTGAAGCCAACCATATCATCATTGACAACTGCGCGCATCAGCTTGTGAAACGGCCCGAGCAGTTTGATGTCATCGTCACCACGAACATGAACGGGGACATCATCAGCGATCTCACGTCAGGACTCATCGGCGGCTTGGGCTTTGCGCCGTCGGCGAACATCGGCAGTGAAGTGGCGATTTTCGAGGCCGTCCACGGCTCAGCGCCGAAGTACGCCGGCAAGGATGTCATCAATCCGACGGCGGTGCTGCTGTCGGGCGTGATGATGCTGCGGCATCTGGGTGAGTTTGAAGCCGCCGCTAAAATCGAACACGCGCTGCTTGTCACGCTTGAGCAGGGCATCCTGACCCGTGATGTCGTCGGGGATGAAAAAGCCGTCGGGACGCGCGCCTTCACCGACGCCATCATCGCCAACCTCGGCAAAAAGTCGGAGAACTGGCGTGTGCGTGATTACAAACCGCTTCAGATGCCGGTATTTCCGTCTACGCCGGATGTAGTAAAGGTGGAAGTTCGGCGTACCGTCGGCGCGGATCTTTTTGTCGAGACCGGGCAGTTGCCGGAGCAACTGGGTCCGGCGTTGGAGGCATTGGCGGAAGGAACAGCGCTCAAGCTCAAGATGATCTCTAATCGGGGGACAAAGGTCTATCCGTCGGTTGGCGCGATGACGGACTGCGTGGATCATTACCGTTGCCGCTTCATTGGGCGCGACGCGGCGAGCGATGTAACGGACGCGCAGATTCTTGAGTTGGTACAACGCATCGGCGCGCAATACCGCTGGATGCACATCGAGAAACTGCAAGAGTTTAACGGCGAGGCGGGTTATACGAAGGCGCAAGGAGAAGACTAGGGCGCGCTTTCCAAGACAACGTAGCGATTGAGCCGCTACCTTTTGGGCGATTCACACCGGCCATTATCCGCTTAGGCGGAAGTTGCTCTAGAGCCGTTTCACGGGCGCGGCAGCGGAGCGAGCGGGACAGCCAACAACACCGGTTGACGACGGCGGTTGCTCCGCCGGCGGCCGCCGTCACCACGGTGGCGTTGTCCCACCAGCCCGCTAGGGCGTGGCGGTACGCGGCAGCAGGCGAAAGAAACCTTCCACATCCCACCGATATTCACCCGACAACGCCGGCATCGGCGGTTCATTCGGTCGCGGCGCGGCACGCTGCGCCAATGCTGCAAAGCTCTTGGCGTCGAAGCGATACAGAAGGACGCCGGACGCCATAACGCCCCGCGTCCCGGCCAGCTCGCGCTCCCAGTCGGCGTCGAGCGGACGGAGGAACAGCAACACCACGTTGTAATCCCGCCCGGCGTAACGGGCGACATCCGCTGCAATCGCCGCCAGCGAAGGCGCGTAATAAACCCGCTTGCCGGAAATCGCCAGTAGGTGCGGCGGGTGGGTGGGAATCTCAAAATCGGGTGAAAAGACAATGTCGGATTCGGTAACGGCTGCGCGGACAAACCGCCCCAACGGTTCAATGACCGGAGACGGTTCGGGGAAAAGCGTCTGAAACTTGGCGTGCGCCGGCGCAACATAAGCCGACGCGGCGACGAGTAAGGCGGCGACGACGCTCCAGCGTCCGGCGCGATGCACCGACCACGCCGGCGCAACGTCCGTCAAAACGGCGGTCGGAAGCAGAACAAAAGGCGTCGTCGCCATCGGCAACACAAACTTCAGTGCACTGAAGTCATGAATCGCCGAATGGTTGCGGAG
Organism: Chloracidobacterium sp.; assembly: GCA_025057975.1. Classification (NCBI taxonomy): domain Bacteria; kingdom Pseudomonadati; phylum Acidobacteriota; class Blastocatellia; order Chloracidobacteriales; family Chloracidobacteriaceae; genus Chloracidobacterium; species Chloracidobacterium sp. Next base: position 96,294 of record JANWUV010000003.1, on the reverse strand, counting down.
GGCGTACACCTGCAAGAAGCAGGGGACGGTAAAAAGCGTCATCGTCCAGACGGCAAGTGAAACGCCGGGCTGCAACTCGCGCCCGCCCGCCGCCTGCCGCCACAACCAACCGCCAAGGACAAAGCATCCAGCTAAAGCGAGAAAAGCGAGGACCGGGCCGAGCGTTCCAAACTGCGCCGGGACATACTCGCCCTAGAAGACGGCGTTGAACCGCTCCGTTAGGTTGGCGTTGACTTCCGTTGCGCCGATGCGCTCTAAGAATCGCTCCTTCAGGCGCGGCAGCATGCCCAGAACATACAGTTGGGCAAAGAACAGCAACAGCGTAACCAGCCCGCCCAAGCCAAACCGGACGCTGCGCAGCAGCCAGCGCTTCAGTGACCGCCACGGGAGCGGAATGTCGCCGTCAACCAAACGCTTTACGTAGGCGACCGCCAACAGACAAACAAACAGCCAATCGCAGGCGACGCCCCACGCCGTTATCAAAACCAGCCATCGGTCACAGGCCGGACGAGCGGCAGGAAAGGCGTCACGCAGCGCCTCTAAAAAAACGAACAGCGTAAACGGCAGCAAGACCGCTTGGTCGGCGAAATAGACGTTCTGGTACCAGTAGAGCGGACCCGGCGATAGCAGCGCCAGCGCCGGTGGCGCCGTCGCCAGAAAGGCCGCCGGCGCACGATCCAACCGCAGCCGGCGCAGTACGAGAAACGCCGTTGCGCCCAACATCAGGGCGATGAGCGCATGGTTGATGAGGTTCCACTCCATAATGGCGCGAATGGTCGGCTCACCGTCGCGCAAGACGCCGTAGGCGTAAGCCGTCAGGACAAACCCCGGCGGATAAGACACATACGGATCGCGGCTGACTAGCGTTGGGAACTCGATAGACTTAGGCTCGTCTAAAAGCGCCAAACCGAGCGCCCAATGTCCCTCGGTGTGCCAGTTGCGTGCGAAGCGGAGCGTATTGGCCGTCAGCCACTGGTGATGTTCATAGCTCAATTGCCCAAACCAAGGACGGCGCAGAAATACCGTGTAGGCAAACAACCCCAACGTGACGCCGGTCAGCGCCAAACCGGCGACGATGGTTTTCGGGTAAAGCACCGGCAAGGTCACGCAGGGCATAGCGAGAGACGACTGGGAAGCCGTCCCTTTGAGCGTCGTTCAGATAAACAGCGGCGCCATCACCAGCGTAATCGTCGCCAGCAGTTTGATGAGCACGTGCAGTGACGGCCCGGCCGTATCCTTGAACGGGTCGCCCACCGTATCGCCCACAACGGCCGCTTTGTGGGCGTCGCTCCGCTTGCCGCCGTAAGCGCCGGTTTCAATGTACTTCTTGGCGTTGTCCCACGCGCCGCCGCCGTTGTTCAAAAACAACGCCATCAGAATGCCAACAATCGTCCCGATCAGAAGCAACCCACCGACGACTTCCGCACCCGTGGCACTGACCGAGGACATGCCCTGTGAGATGTAAATCTGACGAAAGACAACCCCGACAACAACCGGCGTCAGGACAACCAATGCGCCCGGCAGAACCATTTGCTTGAGCGCGCCGCGCGTCACAATGTCCACACAGTGGCCGTAGTCCGGCTTGCTTGTCCCCTTCATGATGCCGGGGTTGCTCTTGAACTGCCGCCGCACTTCCGTAATGACTTCCTGCGCCACCGCACCCACCGCCTTGATGGCCAATGAGGCAAAGAGCATCACGAGCATTGCGCCAATCATCGCGCCGATGAACACCTCCGGCTTGGCCAAATCAATCCGTTCCAGCGTCGGGCCGTAGGTGAAGGGCCAGTAACTGCGCACTTCGTCCAGATAAGCGGAAAACAACAGGAATGCCGCCAGTGCCGCTGAGCCGACTGCGTAGCCCTTGGTCAGCGCCTTGGTCGTATTGCCAACGGCGTCGAGGCGGTCGGTTTTCTCGCGCACCTCATCCGGTTGCTCCGACATTTCTACAATGCCGCCGGCGTTGTCCGTGATGGGTCCGAAGGTGTCCATAGCAAGAATATAGCCGGCTGTCCCCAGCATCCCCATCGTCGCCACCGCCGTCCCAAAAAGACCCGCCTTAGCGAAACCGGAATTCATCCCAAGGTAGTACGAAGTTAGGACGGCGATGGAAATCACAATGACCGGGATAGCCGTGGACTCTAAACCGACCGCGATGCCTACGATGACGTTCGTGGCGGGGCCGGTCTTGGAAGCGTCAGCGATGGATTTCACCGGCCGGTAGCGATATTCGGTGTAGTACTGTGTGATGAAGACAAACGCCAGCGAGGTCAAAATCCCGACGACGCCACAGCCGAAAAAGCTCAGGTAGGCGTTTGGCGCGGCCGCGCTCGCCAGCAGCCACTTCGACGCCACGAAAAACCCGGCCGTCGCAAGCACGCAGGTTAGGTAGAAGCCTCGGTTGAGCGCCTTCATCGGGTCGGCCTTTTCATCCGTCCGCACCACCATCACGCCCACCATCGAAGCTAGCAGCCCGAAGGCGCCGACTACCAGCGGATACAGCAAAACGCCTAACTGCTGAGACTTTTCAAATGCGGTCACATTCGCCGTAAACAGCGATGACGCCAAAATCAGCGCGCCGATGTTTTCCGCCGCCATGGATTCAAACAGGTCCGCGCCGCGTCCAGCGCAGTCTCCAACATTGTCACCGACCAAATCGGCGATGACGGCCGGATTGCGTGGGTCGTCTTCTGGGATGCCGGCCTCAACCTTGCCGACCAAATCCGCGCCCACGTCCGCCGCCTTGGTGTAGATGCCGCCGCCTAACTGCGCAAACAGCGCCACAAACGACGCCCCAAAGCCATAGCCTGCAATAAGCAATGGTATCTTGCTCGTGTCGGTGAGGTTGAGCAGGTTCACCACGGCGAAAAGCCCGGCGACGCCAAGCAGCGAGAGCGCCACCACGAGCAGGCCTGCCACCGCTCCGCCCCGCAGCGCTGCCTGAAGCGCGCCGTTGAGACTTGTCAGCGCTGCCGCCGCCGTGCGGATGTTGGCGCGAATTGAAATCCACATGCCAATGTAGCCCGACGCCACTGAACAGGTCGCTCCAAGCAAAAACGAAACCACCGTAACAAGCGCCAGTACGCGCGGGTCCTTGACGGGATCGTTCATGCTGGGCGTGCGGACGAAGGCGTAGAGGATAAAAATCAAGGCTGCCAACGCCACAGCCAAATAAGCAATCGTTACATTTTGACGCCGCAGGAAGGCTTCCGCACCTTCCTTGATGGCGTCGGAAATTTTTCGCATTGCTTCCGTTCCCGTTTCGAGCGCTAGCACGTTTTTGGCGAGAAAAGCGGCAAAGCCGAGCGCGATCACGGTGAGTCCAAAAATGACGGCATACTGCATAACCAACCAGTTCCAAGGCACAGCGCGTCGCAGATCGGCGCAGCGCCGGTTCCTTTCAAATCAGATAAGAGGCGGTGAAACAAAAGGTAAACTTTATAACGCTGCGTCGGTGCGCTTCAACCGGCTACGAACCGTATGGCGCGAAGCGTCCGTGCGCCAAGCAGTCTTCGCTGCGGCTTGGCGTCAGCGGCGTCGGACGGCTTAGGGGCGGTAGGCGGGCAACGACTCCGTACGGAAAAAGTTCACCAGCAATGCGGCGCACTCGTCCGGGTATTCCAGCGTTGGCAGGTGTCCGGCGTCGCGCACCGTCGCCGTTTGTCCGCGTTGGATACGATCGAACATGGCGCGGTGGACTGTGGAAGGCAGTACGTCGTCGAAAGCGCCGCGCACGAGCAAAATAGGCAGCGGAACGTGGCGCAGGGCGTCCCAAAAACGAGTCCGGATCACCACGTCCCGGACGGATCGGGCTAACCCATAGGCAGCGCGCGGGTCGGTCGCAGCAAAGTCTTCGTAAAGGTCGGTTCGATATGGTTCCGGTACACGTCGGTAGCGCCACAGCAACAGTTGGCGGACGTAGGGGATGGTCGCCGCTTCCTGCAAGAGGATTCGCGCCTGCATCAGCAATAGATCGGTTTCCACCTCGCGATCCGATCCGGACGGCGGCGGCGGGCATTCCGTCCCGATCAAGGTCAGCGAAGAAAAGTTCTGGGGGCGCTCACGAGCGGCCAGCAGCCCCACAACAGCGCCAATGCCCTGTCCGACCACATGGGCGTCCCAACCGCTAACATACCGGAGAACGGCGTGTAAGTCGGCGACGGCATCCTCAACCTCAAAGCTCACACCCAGCGTCGTAGCCAGTGACCGTCCCGTACCGCGCGGGTCATACAGCACGCACCGGTGCAGCTTGGACAACCGCTCGACCAGTGGCGACCACATCCGGCAGGTCGCCGCCCAGCCGTTGACAAAAATGATCGGGAGTCCCTTGTCGCCGACGACCTGCACGTAGAGCCGAACACCGTCTGTATCCAGAAAGGGCATCGCTGTTTGCCGTCTCGATTCGTTCCCTTGCCGCCAAAGTCGCCATGGTGTAATCCGTGGCTTGGTTGAGAAGCGTCCGACCGGAAGCCATCAACTAAGAGAAAGCATGGCGGCGCGAAGTTTTGAGATTTGTGTTCCGGCGTCAACCGCCAACCTAGGCCCTGGCTTCGACACGATGGGACTGGCCCTTAGCCTGTACCTTCGGGTGCGGGGACGAGTCCGACTGGAGGCCGCCGACTGGCGACTATCGGCGGCCGGCCGGCATGCGGCCGGCATCCCGCTTGACCCTGAAGAAAACCTCATCTGCCGTGTCGCCCGCCACACGGCGGCGCGCGCCTACGTCAATTTACCGCCGCTTGACCTGCACATCATCAACGACATTCCACTTGGCAGCGGACTGGGCAGCAGCGCTGCCGCTATTATCGCCGGAGTAGCCCTCGTGGAAGCCGTCACTGGCATGGAGTTCGCCCAGAGCGAGTTGTTACGCCATGCCATGGTGTTTGAAAACTACACGGACAACCTTGCTCCGGCGCGCTACGGCGGTTGGATTACGTCTTGTGGACGCGCCAACGGAACACCGATTCTGTTTCACCGCACTTTCCCGTCGGACATCCACCTAATCATCGTCACGCCGGACTTTGCGTTGCCGACCGAACAGATGCGGGCGATTCTGCCTGACGCCATCCCGCGCGCCGAAGCGATTTTCCAGATGCAGCATGTGATGATGTTTATCGGCGCACTGGAACACCGGCGCTACGATCTGTTGCGCGAGGCGATGCGCGACCACCTGCACCAGCCTTACCGAGCACCGTATGTGCCGGGTTTGACCGAGATTTTGGAACTTGATTGCGACGGCCTATGGGCAACGGCGCTGAGCGGCGCTGGCCCGTCGGCGCTGGCGCTAGCGTCACACAACTTAGACGGTATCGCTGCGGCCATGCAGGCCTGTTTTGCCCGCCATGGCCATCAGTCGGAGGTGTACCATCCCCGCATTGAAACTACTGGGCGGACGATTCGCTATCTGCGCCCGGAGGAAGAACTCCGCCCTGCCGCAACGACGACAGCGACCACAACGGCGGGCTGAGGAAGCGGCGTTAGTAAAGCGACGCCTCGGCGTGAGCTGCGTCAGATGGTTGGCAGGCTAATGCGCCACACTGCCTCGGGAAAGCACACCTAAGCGCCATCGCAGCGCCATCTGCTGGGAAGCAGCACCGGCGCATGGCTCTGCCGCCCAGCGTAGGCAGAGAACAACAGCCGCGGCCGCCTGGCTACGGCAACCGTGAAAGCGCTTCCTGAACTTGATTCCGCCAGAAGGGGTCAGTGTCCTTCTCATTGAGTTGAAGGACAGCCTCATAGCTGCGGCGGGCGTCGGTGAAATTTTGCAAAGCCGCCTGCGCCCGCGCCAGATTCCACTGCACGCCCGTTTCCAGCGTTCGATCCGGAGACTGGCGCAGTTCAGCCAACGCCGCCCGCTGCAGTTCCACCGCTTTCTTCAAGTCACCCGTCTCGCCGTACACGACACCCATCCAAGCGAGGAAAGCAGTTTGCAGACGAGACGAACGAGCCGTGCGTTGCACGCCGCGCCCGATTTCAATCGCTCGCTGAGCCTCCTCGCGCCGGCCAAGTCGCAGTGCGGTTTGCTCCAGCCAAACAGCGTTTTCAATGACGCCCCGTGCGCCGTCATCCAACGCCGTGTAGGCTTCAAGCCCCATCTCAAACGCGGCGTAGGCCGTTTCTAGGTCGCCGAGCCGGAAGAAAATACGTCCGGCGGCCGTCGCCAGCATGGCGTCTAGCTCACGGTCCACGAGCGGGCGACCGCTCAAGTTCGTACGGGCGGTGACGTTTTGAACAAAATCAAATCCGGCGGTCGCCGCGCGCCGCGCTGTGTCCAACGCTTTCCCTTCAAGGACATCCAAGTAGGCGGCGTGTACCTCTGACAGCAGAAGGGCGCGTTGGTTACCGGCGTTCTGGCCCAGATCGCGGGCGCGCTTGAAAGCCTCGCGCGCCTTGGCCGCTTGTCCAAGGTCCAGAAAAGCGGCACCGAGCAGGTAAAGCGCCGACGCTTCCCGTCCGGCATACTCCACCTCATCGAAGATGCGCGTCGCCCATGCAAAGCGCGTCAGCGCAATACGTGAGTCATCCGGGTTAGCAAGGAAATAGTATCCGAGGCCTTCTTTGAAAAAACGCTCCGCTTCAATGGCGCGCGAAGCTGTGTTTAGGACGGCGACACTCGTCGGCACAGGCGGCAGGCCCACAAGGAGCTGTCCAAACTTGCCCGGCCCGGTCGCCACCGGCGCTACGCGGCGCGTAATGACCAACCGCCCTAACTCCGACCAGTTTGCCTGCAATTGATGGCGCGCTAGCACGGCGTCTAAGACGACGTTCCACGGCTCATCTTGGGCGACCACCGTATCGGCGACCCGTTGCCACTGCTGGGCGTCAGGAAAGTCAAAGCGGACACCAGCCTTTACCAGAATCCCTTGGATCACGTCCGGGAGTGAGCAACTCCGACATTCAAAACGAATGCGTGCGCCCACAAAGCCGGGATCGCCGTAACGCAGTTTTGGCTTTGGGCCGGGGACGGCCTGCGCCGCGGCAAGCGTCGTCACACAACACAACCAGAGGAGGGCGGAAAAGACCACGGGTGAACGCATGTTTGCTTTGCCTTGTCCGGCGTTTGGAAACGCCCCATGGTTACGAAAAGATGTACAACAGGAAGCCAAGGATAACGGCAACTGCGACGACAACCGCCGCCACCACCCAGCGCAGCCGCGTCTCGGTGTCGGTAGAAGTTTGACCGTATGTCGCCAAGCTGCCCCCTGTCCAAGTGTAACCCGCCGACGAGGTGCCCTCTGCTGCTGCGCCGACGACCCGAGATTGACCCTCGGTCGGAGTAGGCTCGGTGGCGGCTGGACGCCGGGCCGACTCGGAGGCGGGCGGCGGTCCGTTACGCGGCGTGACGGAGGCGGTTAGGATTTTCTCCACCAGCGGCGTCACCGGGTCAAACGATGGACTGACGAGTCGTGCGACTCGTTCCAGTTCCTCGGCAAACTCCTGTGCGCTGGCCGGCCGGTCAGCCTTGGACTTCGCCAACGCGCGCATCACCAGTCGGTCAAGCGCCTCCGGGATTTCGGGGTTCAGGCTTCGTAGGCTTGGCGGCGGCTCGTTTGCATGCAGCAGGGCGACCGCCACCGGCGTCACCGCTGTGAACGGCACTCGTCCGGTCAGCATTTCAAAGAGGACGATGCCCAGCGAGTAGATATCCGAGCGGGCGTCCAGTTCCTGCCCGGTGCATTGCTCCGGCGACAAATAGTGCGGCGAGCCGATGATCATGCCTTGGCGGGTCAGCGGCGGGCCGCCCTTCGAGGTGTCCGTCACAATCTTGGCGATGCCGAAGTCAATGACTTTGACAAAGTACGACCCATCAGGTTGAGGAGAGACGAAAATGTTTTCCGGCTTGATGTCGCGGTGGATAACTCCACTACGGTGGGCCGCTTCCAACGCCCCGCACACCTGACGCGCAACAGCAATGGCGGTGGTGTATGGCAGCTTTTTCTCTCGCTCGAGAACCTTCCGCAGCGACTCCCCTTCAAACAGTTCCATGACGATGTAGTTGATTTGATCGTCCGTGATGCCGAAGTCGCTGACGGCGATGGCGTTCGCGTGCCGAATTCGCGCCATCGCTTGTGCCTCGCGTTGAAAGCGCGCGACGGAAGTGGCGTCGGAAACCAATGACGGATGTAGTACTTTGATCGCAAGCGGAATATCCATCAAGACGTGGCGCGCGCGATACACAGACCCCATCCCGCCTTCGCCAATTTTAGCCTCGATGTGGTATTTCCCATCGAGCGTACGGCCGATTAGGGCGTCGCTTTCCACCGCATCCAAAGCGCCGCCGTCAAACGGACAAAACCGCATGTTGTCGTCGAATTCCTTGCCGCAGAGAACGCAGCGCTTCATAGCTTTAGCCAAATCAGAAACACAACGGAAGGAGAGGACGGACGTCGCGCGACAATGCTGGGCAACTGTGGGCGGAACGCGCCAGACTGTACAGAAGCCGTCTTTTGATTGTCAAACAGACTCTTGACCTTTCCCGGCGCGGTCGCCAGACGTCGTTGGCGTCAATCATGTGGCAATGGTTGCGGAACGCTTGGGAGCGCAGTGAAAGCGTACTCGATATATTAGCTAAACTACACCAAGACAACACGTTGGCGCGCCTAGCGGCTGGGGAAATCCGCGTGTCGGAAGCGCATCTCAACACGGCGCTGGCGACGACGCCCATGCGCGGCGTGCGCGACGTGTCACTCATTACGTACGACGGCGGTTTTACCATCACGGCGCGGAGCGAGCGATTTTTCCTCGCGCGCGTCAGCGTACCATTGCAGATTGAAAGCGTAACGTTTACCCGCTACCGACGACGAGTTTACCTTATCCCGGCCGGTCGCGTCACAGTTCAGGGGACAACCCTGTGGCAGCGCGCCGCCGCCTACTTACTAAGTTTGTTGTTCCGCCGCCTCCTCGGCGACGCCCAGGCGCTGCGCGAAGCGGGCGATCCTTCCGCCGGCATCCACTTTGACGGGCGCGGCCTTGAAGTCAACTTGAACCGGATTCCAGAAGTGCGCGCGGCGCTCAATTTGGAATATGTCATCGCTGGTCGCCGACTGCGGCCGTTGCACTTTGTCACAATAGACGCCATTACCCCCGTCACCGGGTACTTCTTGGTTCGCTCCTCCATCAACTGGGATGAAGTGGCCGACGCCTTGCGCCGGACCGACTAAACTGTCCCCATGCTGATTGAAACCATCACAAGTCGAAATAACCCGCTTGTCAAACGCTTTCTCGCCGCGCGTGACGGGCGTGAACGGCGGGTGGTTTTCATTGAAGGGATTCGGCTGGTGGAGGAAGCCCTACGCAGTGCGCTTCCCTTGGAAGCTGTCGCCTACAGTCCGCGTTTGTCGGAAACATCGCGCGGCGCAGCACTACTCAGCGCGCTGCGACAGCAACCCTGTCGCGGAGCCCTGCTGCCGGAAACGCTCATGGCGCACATTAGCGATGTTGAAACCGCACCCGGCGTCGTCGCTCTTGGACGCCGCCCCATCGCTGCGTTCCCCGACGCTTGGGGTGACGAGTCGCCGTTGTTCGTCCTCGCCGATGGTCTGCAGTCGCCCGGTAACCTTGGTGCCCTGATTCGGACGGCGGAGGCCGCCGGCGCGACGGCGGTGATGGCGACTGTCGGAACGGCCGACCCCTTTCAGCCAAAGGCGCTACGGGCATCCGCCGGAGCGATCTTTCGCCTACCAATCCTTGCTGGCCCGGAAACAATGGCGCAAGTACGCCGGCTGCGTCAGCAGGGCGTTTGCTTGGTCGCCGCCGACCCGCACGGCGATACGCCGTATGACGCTTTTGACTGGCGGCGTCCGGTCATCATTTGGTTTGGTTCGGAAGCCCACGGCCTGCGCACTGCAACCGACAGCGTTCAACAACAGTTTGACGCGCGTCTCGCCATTCCAATGGCCGGCCGCGTGGAATCCCTGAATGTCGCCGTCGCCGCCGCGATTTTGCTCTATGAAGCGCGACGGCGGCGGGCGGTGGGAGCGGGAGCTGGATGACGCGCCGGCGGCTCATTGTCAATGCGGATGACTTTGGTATGTGCGTCGGCGTCAATACTGGCGTCATCCGTGCGCACCAGTCCGGCGTCGTCACCAGTACGACGCTGATGGCGAACGGCGCAGCCTTTGACGACGCTGTGGCGCGCGCCCGCGACTGTCCAACACTTGGCGTCGGCGTCCATCTTGTCCTCTTAGGCGGGCCGCCGGTTGCGCCGCCGGCCGCCGTGCGCAGCCTGCTGGGGCCGGACGAAACCATGCCGAACGACTTCGGTGTTTTTCTGCGGCGGCTCGTGCGGCGTGAACTCAAGCCGACGGAGATCGAAGTGGAGTTCCGCGCCCAAGTGGAGAAGGTTTTGGCGGCGGGATTGCAACCGACACACTTCGACAGCCACAAACACACACATGCCCATCCCTTGGTGCTCGATGTGATGCTGCGTGTAGCCGAAGCCTACGGCGTCCGGTACATACGGCGTCCCTACGAACGTCTTACCTTCGTCTCAACGACCGGTTTGCGGCTGGGTGAAGTCGTAACCTTCATCAAACAAAAAGTTAGCGCGCTGGCGTTGGTTCGTTACGAAACGGTTTTCCACGCGCGATTGCGTACAACGGGCCTGCGTGCGCCGGACGCCTTTTTCGGGTTTGCCCACACAGGATTGCTTAACCCGGCGCTTCTCTGCTACGTACTTCGCCTTTTACCTGTCGGCGTGAGCGAACTAATGTGTCACCCGTCTGATTGGGACGACACCCTCCGACGCTACCCGACGCGCTTGAAGGAAGCGCGGGTACGAGAGCTGGCCGCCCTGACGGACGCCCGCGTGCGGGCGGAAATCAAACGGCGAAACATTCAACTCGTCAACTTCAGCGACTTACAAATCACCACGAATGACTATGTTTGACGCTGCAGAGCGCCCAGACTCGACGCCGGAACTCTCTGTGGTCATCCCGATGCACAACGAAGAAAGCAGCGTTGAAAAGCTGTACGAGCGGTTGTGCGCCGTCCTTGAGGCTCATTACCCATCCTTTGAAATCATCTTCGTGGATGACGCCAGCTGTGACCAGACCTACCAGCGGTTGACCGACATCGCCGCCAGTGACTCACGGGTGACGGTCATCAAACTCAAGCGTAACTTCGGCCAGACGCCGGCCTTGGCCGCCGGATTCGATTACGCCCGTGGCGAGATCATTGTCTCAATGGACGGCGATTTGCAGCACGATCCAGCTGACTTACCCGCCTTGGTGGAGCCGATCTACGCCGGCTACGATCTTGCGAGCGGCTGGCGGCGCAAGCGGGTGGACAATCTCGTGCTGCGGCGCATTCCGTCGCGCGTCGCCAACTGGTTGATGGCCAAGCTGTCGGGCGTCAAACTCCACGATTTCGGAACGACTTTCAAGGCCTACCGGCGCGATACCATCAAACGCATTCGGTTGTATGGTGAGTTGCACCGCTTCATCCCAGCGCTTGCCAGTTGGAACGGAGCGCGGATCATTGAGGTCCCCATCAAAAACGTCAACCGCGAGGACGGGCGATCACACTACGGTCTGTCGCGGACCTTTCGCGTACTGTTTGATCTCGTCACCGTGCGTTTTTTGCTCAAGTATGTCACCCGTCCACTGCACTTTTTCGGCATGCCAGGCCTGCTGGCGCTGTTTATTGGCCTCGGCATTTGGGTTGTCCTGACGGCCAAGAAGCTCTTAGTCGGCGGGGATGTTTTTACGGTGCATGCGCCGTGGATGATGATGGGCATGCTGTTGATTCTGGCGGGGATTCAGCTCTTCTCGACCGGTCTGGTGGCGGAGTTGCTGGCGCGCACCTACTTTGAGTCGCAGGGGCAGCCGATTTACACCGTGGAAAAGGTGGTTCACTATCCGTCCGCGCGTCCGCCGGCCTCTGCGACGGCTTTACGCGATTAACCGCCTCGCGTTCCGACGACGCGGTGACGACACATAGTTCACCTCCGTTGGTTATGTTCGACAAACTAGCCGCTCTGGAAGAAAAATACGACGCGCTGACGGCGCAACTGAGCGATCCCGAAGTTGTTTCAGACGCTGCGCGTTACGCCAAACTGGCCAAGCAGCACAGCGAGTTGGCGGAAGTCGTTGAAAAGTTTCGTGAATATAAGGCTGTCGAAGCCAATCTCGTGGGGGCGCGCGAACTTTTGAATGAAACGGACGACCCCGACCTGGCGGCGTTGGCGCGCGAAGAAATCGCGTCGCTCGAAAAACAGCGGGAAGCGTGCCACCTTGACCTAGAACGGCTGCTGACGCCCAAGGATCCCAATGACGGGAAAAATGTCATCCTAGAGATTCGCGCTGGAACGGGCGGCAATGAAGCGTCGCTGTTTGCCGCTGAGCTGATGCGAATGTACTTGCGCTATGCCGAACAACAGGGCTGGCGGGTGCAGATGCTCGATGAATCGCTGTCGGAAGTTGGCGGCTTGAAGGAAGGCATTGTGTTGATTGAGGGAACGGGGGTGTACTCCCGCCTCAAGCATGAGTCGGGCGTCCACCGCGTCCAGCGCGTACCGGCGACGGAGTCCGCCGGCCGCATCCACACCTCGACGGTGACGGTGGCGGTTTTGCCCGAGGCGGAAGAGGTGGACATCGAGATTGACCCGAAGGACGTACGGATTGACACCTTTTGTTCATCCGGTCCCGGCGGCCAGTCGGTCAACACAACGTATTCAGCCGTCCGGCTGACGCACTTGCCGACCGGCATTGTGGTTTCGATACAGGATGAGAAGTCGCAGATCAAAAACCGCGAGAAGGCGTTTCGGATTCTGCGCGCCCGTCTGCTTGACTTGGAGCGCCAAAAGCAGCACGAAGCCATCGCCGGGGAACGGCGGGCGCAAGTGGGAACAGGTGAACGCAGCGAGAAAATTCGCACCTACAACTTTAAGGAAAATCGCGTTACGGATCACCGCATCGGGCTGACGCTGCATCAACTGGACTCCGTGCTGGAGGGTGAGCTGGACGACCTGCTTGATCCGCTGGTCGCTCACTTTCAGGCGCTCAAAATGCAATCTGAAGTCGCCGCCTAACCATTTTTCGGGGGCGGGTATGGCGGAAGGTTTACAACCGACAACGACACTGGTAGCGGCGGCCGTATGCGTGGACGGCCCGCGCGTCCTGCTGACGCAGCGGCCGGCTGGAGGGCGATTCGCCGACCAGTGGGAATTTCCGGGCGGGAAGCTTCACTGGGGCGAAGAGCCGGAAGCCGGGCTGCGCCGCGAACTAGAGGAAGAACTAGGCGTTGAGATTACCGTAGGTCGCCCGCTGCACGTCATCCACTATGCGCTGGATGCGCACCAAGCCTTCGCCGTGGTGTTTTACTGGGCGCGAATTATCGGCGGCACCATCTCCTTGCGCGCCGTTCAGGACGCGCGCTGGCTACAGCCGGCTGAAATGGATGACTTGGCGATTTTGCCGCCAAATCGCCCGGTCGTTGCGCGACTGCGTCAGTGGGCGGCGCATCCTGACGGGTTACGTCCGCAGTTTGATTGAGTTAGGCCGACGGCAGGGGCGGCGGCCCGGCTTCCGGCGGGTTGGGGACTTGCCAGAAACCGCTGGGGCGCGGGCGTCCGGTCGCTTCGGCCTCGACAATGCAGACGCGGTTGCGGCCATGCTGCTTGGCGCGGTAAAGCGCACGGTCGGCGAGTTCAAGAAGTTGCTTGTGGTCGTCGGTATCGGACGGCATCGCTGCTACGCCCAGACTGATGGTGAGTTGTCCGCCCGGTTGCGATTCACGTCCAACGAAAGGATATTCGGCTACACGCCGGCGCAGACGCTCGGCCAAAATTGCTGCTTGGCTTTTCGGAGTGTTCGGCAGCAGCACTACGAATTCCTCGCCGCCGTAACGCGCCAGCAGGTCGCTGCGCCGGAAACAACGCTCCATCAAGCGCGCCAAGTCCTTGAGCAACTCATTACCCGCTTCGTGACCGTTGGTGTCATTGAAGTGCTTGAAGCGATCCACATCAAGCATGATGATGGAAAGCGCCTGCCCTGTACGTTGCGCCAACTCCGCTTTCCGGGCCAGCTTTTCCATAAAGTAGGCGTGGTTGAAGAGTCCCGTTAGGCCGTCAGTGATGGCGCGGTGCTTGGCGCTGTGGTAGGCGCGCAGCATCGCCTCAAATTCGCGTTTCTGGGCAATCAGCGCCTTGACGCGCATGATGAGTTCCTTGCGGTTGACCGGCTTGGTCAAAACCTCGGTTGCTCCTACTTCAAGACCACGTAGTTTCTCGGTCGTTTCTGGCGAAGCCGTCAACATCAACACCGGCAAATACCGGGTCGCTTCGGTTTGCTTGATGAGACGGCACAACTCGTAGCCATCCACCGGCCCGAGGGCGGCGTTAATCAAGACAACATCCGGTAAGCGAGTGAGTTGCTCGAAGTAGCTAGCGTGCAGCGTTGCAGGGGTGTCGTGGCTGGACGCCGCAACAAGCTGCGCCTTGAAGCCTTCGCCTTCCAAGATGTTACGCAACAGATGGCTGCTTTCAACCTCGGTGTCAACAATCACCACTTGCGGAGCTTCGGCCGGTAATGGAGCGACGCGATGCGGTAGCTGAAAGGTCAACCGACAACCGCGCGTTGTATCGCCTTCCACTGTGAGGGTCGCGCCGTGGAGTTGGAGAATCCGGTGTGTGACGCTCAAGCCCAACGCGACGCCCCGCAGAGGCAGCCCGGCGGCACCGTTGTGGGTCAGGCTGCGATAGGTCGCCAGACGTTGCTCAGCGACGATGCCAGTCGTGTTATCCTGAAGCGTCACCACGAGATTCTGGATATTGTTGGAAATGCGGCGTAGTTCACCGGTCAGCCGAATGATCCCGCCGCGCGGGATGAAGCGCAGCGCGTCATCAAGCAACTGAGAAAACGCTTCGTACAAGCGCAACTCGTCGCCGACAAGCATCTCACAGGCCGGGTCCAGCGTCACTTCCAACGTCACTTGCCGCCGTTGCGCGATTGGCGCAAAGGACGCTTGGAGCGATTGGAACATTCGCGCCACCGAAAACTCCCGAATGTCTAATACGTCGCCGCCGCGTTCAAGCCGCACCAGGCGCATCAGATCATCCACGATGTGCAGCAACGCTTGCCCGCCAGCTTCAATATGACGCACAAACTCGCGCTGCGCATCGGTCAGCGCTCCATACGAAGCGTCCTGCAGCATTTCGCAGTAGCCGAGAACCGTCGTCAGCGGGGCACGCAGTTCATAATCAACGTTGGCGATAAACTTTTCACGGTCGCGGATTGCTTGTTCACCCAGTTCCGTCAGGCGCTCCACCGCATGGCGAGTCGCCTCCAGCTGGCGGCCTAGTTCGGCAAGCTGGGTTTCAGCTTCCGTCAAGCGAGCGCGCCAACCGCTCTCACGAAGCAAAAAGGCCCAGCCCAGTTCGCGGCCGTCCAGCGCCTGCTCGAGATTGACCGCCTGCGCATACTCAACCAACAACGCCCCGCACAGCAGATAATCAAGCGTGAACCGCCGGATCAGCAGTGTGGGAACATCTTGCGTCGCAAACGGAAAACTGGGTAAGGCGCTGCGCGAAACCGGCGTTAGCCGATCCGCCTGAATTGTCGCCAACCGTTCGGTCAGCGTTGCTTCGAGGGTTTCGCGCGCATACTCCTCATAACCGACCGAGGTCAGCAGCCGAAAGCGCTCGTCGTCAAAGAAGGCGACCGCCAGCGGCGCGTCCCCCAACCGACGCGATAAGCTCAAAGCTGACTCCTGAAGTCGATACATCAACTCCGGCGTGAGCAATTTGGAAACCCACACCCGTAGAGACACAACGGACGACCTCTCCCAAGTGGAAAAATCTCCACGCCGACGCTGAATAACCGCGCTGGACGCTCATGACGCCGACAGCCCAGCGGCGGCCAGCATGCCGCAGGCGGCGAAGATATCACGTCCGCGCGGCCGACGAATGTAGGTTGGAAGTCCCTTAGCGCGCAACACCGCCTGAAACTGTGCGATGCGCTCCGGCGGGGACGGACGAAACGGTATACCCGGCGCTGGATTATGCGGAATCAAGTTGACCTTCGCCGCTTCGCGGGCGCGCAACGGCGATAGCCAGCGCAGCAAGGCGCGCGCTTCGGCCTCACTGTCATTGACACCGTCCAGCAAAACATATTCAAACGTAATGCGTTCTCCCGCGCGCAGGGGAAACTCTAAGCAGACCTGACGCAGGGCCTCCAACGGGTAGGTGAGGTTGACCGGCATCAATCGAGCACGCAGTTCGTCAGTCGGAGCCGTCAGAGAAACCGCCAAACGGGGACGATCTGGCTCACAGCCCAGGGCAGCGATCTTAGGAACAATCCCCACCGTTGAGAGCGTCACCCGGCGAGGAACGATATGCAGACCTTGCGGATCAGCCAGCACGCGGAGCGCCTGCATGACTTGCTCGTAGTTGAGCAGCGGTTCACCCATCCCCATGAGCACGAGGTTGACATTCGCCGCCTGTGCTGGCTCGGGTCGCCGACCAGCCTCGCGGAGTACATAAAGAACCTGGGCGACGATTTCGCCGGCCGTGAGGTTGCGTTGCAGCCCCAATGTCCCTGTCGCACAAAACGCGCACATCATCGGACAGCCGGCCTGAGACGAAAGACAGAGCGTGACTCGCCGCCCGTCGGGAATCCAGACGGTCTCAATGGCGTGGCCGTCGCGAACGGTGAACAAGTAGCGCCGCGTCCCGTCGGTCGCATCAAAAACCTGTACCAGACGCAGGGGCGCAAGGTTCAACTCCGCAGCCAACGCCAAACGCAGGCTTTGCGGCAGCTCGTGGATGTCCTCAACCGACGTGACAAGTCGCCGGTGTAGCGCGTGAAAGATTTGTCGCCCGCGGTAAGCTGGCAGCCCGCGTTCCGCGACATACGCGGCGAATTCCCGGCTGGTCAGCCCCAACCAATCGATCCCGGATAATGTTTCCCGCGTAGATCGCATCCTTGACGCTCCTCTGGCTAGTGAACGAGACGACGCACCTGTTGCGTCAGCATGAAAGCACGGCGCTCCGCCGACTACAAAGTTGTGAGGGCGAGTGTGCTAGTGGAGTGACGCTCCCGGGCCGGCGATCCGCTCACAAGGGTTTTGAGGTTTGCGGCGGCCGTCAAAACTCAACGCACACAACTGTAATTTCAGCATTCGGCGCTTTGAGCGGCGCACCGAGAAGCTGCTGTAAGCGCTCGCGTCCCTGGCCAACAACGGCGGCCGGGAATTCCTGCGCCGGAAGCTCGCCGAAGGTCGCCAACAACGCCGCCGTTCGCCGAGCCGTCGCCTCAGCGTCGGGAGCTAAACCACACAACTCCCCAACCCAATCGCTGGTGAGGACTAGGTAACTGCCCCGTTCAAGGTAGGCGGTGTCGCTGCGCCAGCAGCCGCCGGTGAGACTTTGCAGCGGTGGATTAAGCACATATGGCAGGTCGGCCGGTCGGCGAACGCCGCCGTCATGTTCCGGCTTGAGCGCTACCGGTGGAACATAACCGGCATTGCAGTACGTAAACGTCCCAGCCTGCACGTCGGCGATGCCGTACAGTAACCGCACCTGCGCATTTAGGCGTTGCAGACGCGGCGACAGAAACTCGTTGAGGCGCTCAACAACCCGCGCTGGACAGGTCGAATGGCGCGCAGCCTTGGATTTGATGGCCGCCAGCGCAGCCGCCATCAGCAACGACGCCTCTAGTCCTTCTCCACTGACTTCCCCGATAGCTAGGCCGACACGGTGCTCTGTCAACGGCAAGATGAGAAACCACTCCCGCCCTTGCTCCGGCAGATGCGCGTATTCCGCCGCCACGCGCCGCTGCGCATCCCGAAAACCAGACGGCGGAAGCAGATTGCAGTGAATAAGCCAGCGCACGTCTAAGTCTTCGCGCCACCGTTCGAGCCGGAGCCGATCCCGTACGTAACGCGGTGCCAGATCGAACGCTTCGTTGCGTGTGCGACGTGACGGTGGTCGCCGCCAAGCAAGCGCTGCTGGCGCCGCCGCCGCTGCGCCGCCAATGAGGAACACCGGCTCGAAGCCATAGGGAAAGCGGAGCGACCACAGGATCGGTGACAGACCACCGATCAGTGCACAGCCGAAAACCACCGTCGGCCAACCATACATGAATAATGTCCAGAGTAGCCCGCCAAGCAAGAGCAGATAACCAATCACTGTCACCCCAGTATTGGCGAAAATGGGCAATCCAATCAGTCCGACACCTAGCCCAACCGCCAGTGCAGCGGAAGCATCCCGAAGTCGGTCACGGGCAAACGCCGCCAGTGGTAGAAGCCAAACGGTGATGATCCAGACGTCAGTGAAACACTTCACCATGATTTCCCGACCCGGCCAGTATCCGAGGGCAAACTCCTGCGACCAAGCTGAAAAATCGTGCCAAGGCAGGACTGGACGGCCACACTGCCACTCAACAACGGCTTCAACTGCCAACACCCACAGTGCTAAGGCCAATCCACCAACCCACAACCGCACGACCTGCTCTGGCGGCAGCCATCCACGTCGCGCCAACCGATACACATCCCCTAGTAGTTGACGCTGCCGCTTCCAGTCATACGACTCCGTCACCGCTAGAGAAACAAAGCTCATCGCCCAGACGCCCAGCGCCGCCGCGCCAAACATCACCAAACCCAACAGGAGCAGCAGCACTCGGTCAGTCGTGTCTAATGACCCTATAAACTCTTCCTCTGTAATCACGGGCTCCTGCCAAGCGAAAGGCGCGGCGACGGTTAGCATGGAGGCGCTTGGCAAAAGTAGAAATGACGCGGCGATCACGACGGCAGTGACGAAAACGGTGCGTGATCCCATCGCCCCTTGCAAAACGCCGCGCCCAAACACAATGAGCCATGGCAGCCACAGAGCTAGAGCCAACAATCCGACAAGAAACCGCCTACCGACGGCGTTGGGTTCAACCGGACGCGGCGCTTCAGCCTGAGTCAGCCCCAATGATTGTAAGGTTTGCCCTTCAAAAACCACCTCGACGAAGGGCCACTGCGCATGGCCAGTTTTCCAACGGCGAATGTAGTCGCGACCACGTCCCGGAAACGGGCTTTCGCGAACCACAGGAGGGACTTCCGTGGTCGGTGGCGGGGCGATCCCGGCTTCGGCTAGAAGAAACGCCCGCCATACCGCAAGTGCCGTAGAGCGTTCGAGCTCACCAGAACGAGCCGCCGTTTCCGCCGCTGGCATGCGCCGATACACCGCGAAGAATCGAAACTCTCCTCGGCCAGTCAGCGTCAGCCGATAGAGATGACTGTTGTCCGGCGCAAGAAAAGCCGACTCCCAGTGGGCTTGGTCAATTGGGTGAGGCTGACAGCGCAGGCTCACTTGGTAAGCCGCCAGCGGTTGGTCAGCCAAGTCCGGCGGACGCAGACGTTCCAAGAGACGTTCAGCCCGCGCCCGCGCTTCCGCTTTGGGTAAGCGCAGTATAGGCGGCGAGTACACTTTGCTGCTGCACAGCGCGAGGACGCCGAAGGCAAGCAACGTCATCCAAGCCGTCCACACCTGTGGAGACTTCCACGCTGCTCTCCAGTTCCAAGCCGCCAGCTTCGAGACGCCGAGCGGTGTCAGCAGCAGAGCCGTCATTCAAGAGATATTCAGGAAGCGCTTTTTGGGAAACGCACCCTTAGGCTACAGGGGCGCATTTATGCTCAGCACTTTACACAAGCCGATCGCGGCTTTCAAACCAGAGGGCCAAATCCGGCTGGCTCACGCCGAGGCGCAGCGACAGACGACTCAGGCGCTGCGTTCAACAACTAAAGCAGTGGAACCAGCGCTAACAGGACGCAGTGGAAACAATACCACCCGCGACCAATCCGGCTCATGCGCCGACCGCACCGGCGCAAACTGCGTTGTCACTAATTGTTCAAGTGCGCTTAGGGCAGAGTGCGTGGCAGCTGCCGCGGACACTTTCCACAACACCAGCCGCCGCGCCGTATCAAACGCCGTGAGGATGGTCGGCAGGCCGTCGCGGCCGGCGGTTAGCGTGTAACGTACGCCGTTGTCCTCAACGACAAACCGCGCCACCGGCGCTGTCGCCGTCGGCCGCCAGTGGAGGTCGCCGCGTTGCGTGCGCGCCGTCAACTCAACGATGCCCTCGGCGGCCAGCCGAGCGACTGACGTATAGGTGATTTCACCAGCCATGCCGTACTCCGAAATAACGACCGTAGTGTGCGAAACCTGAAGCTGACATATACTAGGGTTGCGTCATTATTCCCTGTGCGAGAAATCATCCACAATGCCTACTTCCGTCATTCTTTCCGCCGTTCGGCTCCCGATTGGAAAATTTCAAGGAGCGCTCAAATCCTTTACTGCGCCGGCGCTGGGCGCAAAAGCTGTCCGCGCTGCCATCGAGCGCGCTGGCATTGACGCCGTTCAAGTCGACGAAGTCGTTATGGGCTGCGTTTTACAAGCTGGGCTGGGACAAAACCCGGCGCGGCAAGCGGCGCTAGGTGCGGGTCTGCCGCCGGCCGTGGCGGCGCTGACGATCAATCAGGTTTGCGGGTCCGGGCTGCGCGCCGTCATGTTAGCGGCGCAGGCTGTTCAGAGTGGCGACGCCGAGTATGTCGTCGCAGGCGGCATGGAGTCCATGACCAACGCCCCATACATCCTTCCCAAAGCCCGCGGAGGCTACCGGATGGGGCACGGCGAACTGCTCGACGCCATGATCCATGACGGTCTGTGGTGCGCTTTCGAAAACTGGCACATGGGCTGTACGGCGGAGGTCGTCGCTGAGCGATACCACATCTCACGCGAGGCGCAGGACGCTTTCGCCGCCGGCTCGCAGGCCAAAGCCATTGCCGCTCAGCAGGCTGGAGCGTTTCGGGCGGAGATTGAACCGGTGACGATTCCGCAGCGGCAAGGCGATCCGGTTGTCTTTGCCGAAGATGAAGGGCCGCGCGCCGACACCACCGTTGCGGCGCTGGCCAAACTTAAGCCGGCTTTTCAGCCCAACGGCACAGTGACGGCCGGCAACGCCTCAACCATCAATGACGGCGCGGCGGCGGTGGTCGTCACTTCTGAGGCCTGCGCTAAACGAATGGGGCGTCAGCCGTTAGCGCGCATCGTCGCGCAGGCAATGAGCGGCATTGAGCCGAAGCTCATTATGATGGCTCCAGTTGAAGCGACTCGGCGCGTCCTTGCTAAAGCCGGCTGGAAGGTGGACGACGTGGATTTGTTCGAGTTCAATGAAGCCTTTGCCGCGCAGGCCATCGCCGTCACGCGGGAAGTTGGAGCCGACCCAGCCAAAGTCAACGTTAACGGCGGCGCGATTGCCCTCGGCCACCCGATTGGCGCCAGCGGCGCGCGTATCCTTGTCACGTTGCTATATGCCATGCAGGCGCGGCAGGTGAAGCGCGGCGTCGCAGCCCTCTGTTTGGGCGGCGGCAACGCTGTCGCGCTAGCCGTCGAACGCGATTGAAAAATGCCAACCGTTATTTTCTCAACCCCGTGAGTGTCCGCAATGCAAGTCAAGTTGTTTGAAATCGCCCACGCTCGGTCGGGCGACAAGGGCGACACATCCAACATCGGTCTTATCGCCCGCCGGCCTGAGTTTTATCCCATCCTGTGCGAACAAGTGACAGCGGAGCGTGTTAAAGCGCATTTCGCCGACCTGTGCTACGGCGAGGTCGAACGATACGAGCTGCCCAACTTGGAAGCCCTCAACTTCTTGCTCCACAAGGCGCTTGGCGGCGGCGGCACGGTTTCGCTGCGCAGCGACGCCCAAGGCAAAACCTACAGTACGGCCCTGCTACGGATGGAAATCGAGATACCTGATGCGTTAGCCGATTTGGTTCGGCGGGGGTGAGCCTGGCGACGGCGCGCCGTAACGGTCGCGCCCACCTAAGTCACAACCCTATGATGCTCATGTTATGCTTGCGTCACACTTCACAATGTTCCACCAGCGTCCATGAGTCGGTTCACCACGCTTGAAGCCTTCGTCGTGGGTGTGGAAGACAGCACCACGCTGTTGAAGCTCTACTTGGAGCGGATTCGCCGTGCGCCGCATCATCCAGCGTACCACTTAGCGGTCTGCGAACATACAGACGAGCTGCTGACAGCGGTCCGCGAGTTGCGGCGTGCGTCCGGCGAGCTTTCGCCAGCGCTCGTGGAAGGCGTTGACGCCCTGCTAGCGCTGGCGGAAGCGGCGGCCGCGCTGGCGCTACGCCTCGCTGTCCTCACCCCGGAACGCTTGACGACGGGGCTGGACGGTTTGGCGCAGGCGACGGCGTGCTTTGTGGATATGGTGCGTTCATTCAGCGGCGAAACCGCCGCCCCAGACCTCTCACTTGCCTGGCACATCACCCGGCGACTCCAAGCGTTGCTGTCAGCGGAACAGCCGTCTTCAACCAGCCCTTCAACAACCCAAAACATCCGTCGCATCACAACGGAGGTGACTTTTGATGGGCACGAAGACCCCTTCGACGACCTTGCTGTAGATACAGACGACGATTTCCTCGACGACGTGATTGGGAGTCTCGAAGGCGCGTTCGACGCCGTCATCCATGAGGAGCCAGCGCAACTTGGCGACAGGCTATGGTCAGAGGAGCAGCCTGAAGCCGACACCCCACCGGAGGTCAAGCAGCTCTTCACCGAGATTGCCGCTGGCTACATTCAGCCAATCAAAGATTTTATCGCTGAACTGCGGAAGGGTAGTTTTACGCGCGACTGGCTGGAAGCCTGTCGTCCGGCGGTGGTGAACCTACGGCGCGCATCGGAAACGATTGAGTTCACTGACCTGAGCGGACGGCTGGAGCGGCTTGAATCAGCCCTGCTGCAAGACCACACCGAAGGCGACCGGCGACGTTACGGGCGGCACTGGAAGCTTCGTGTCCTTAGCGCCTATGCGGACTTGGAGGCTTACCTCCCAGCCACGTTCTTCATTCCACCGGCGGCGGCTTCGTCGGAAAGCATTATTGTCACGACCCTGCTCAAACAGGTGGAAGGCGTCGGGCAGCGCACGATTCAGAAACTCTTTGCCGCTGGCATGTCACGGCTGGAAAGCTACACGACGGGACTACCAAGCGACATCGCCTTGGCGGCCGGCATCAAGCGCGCGTTGGCTGAACGCATTTACGAGCGCTTTCACACCTACCTACGCGCCCGCAAGGCGACCAACGCCGACCTTCAGGCGCGGTTTCTGGCGCTGGTGGAGGAACTCAAACAACGCCAGTTTGAGTTCAAGCGAGCGACGTTGGAAGAATGGTACCGCCGTACCGACTCGACGGAGAAAAAACGCTGCCGGAAAGCCCGGCAGCAGGTGATGTGGCAGATTAACATCGCGCTGGTTGAACTTGAACAGCTCGACGTGTTGCACGAAATTCGGAACGCCGTCTTTGACAAACGCATTCGTCGGCTTGAAGAGCTGGCGGCGGCGCTGCCGAGGCCGTCATGAGGTTGCTTCGTCACCAGACCATTCTTTTCGTCGGGCAAGATGATGAAACGGCACACCTTGTAGAGAAAACCCTGACTATGTCCGGCTACCGAGTGTTGGTCGCCGCCGACCCGGATGCGGCCCGCCCGCTCTGCGAACCGCCGCCCACATTGGCGATTGTGGACACCACGCCGGGCGTCGGCGAACTTGCTCCAGCGCGCATCATGCGTGAGCGGCTGGCGACAACGCCGATCATCGTGTTGACACGCCTCCCAGATGAGATTCTCTCACGCGCCATGGAGCGATTGCGGCTTTCGTCGCTTGTCAAGCCGGTAACGCCGTCGCTGCTGTTGGCGACGGTCACCGACGAAATTGAATGGGCGCAAAATCAAGGAACACACACGCGCGTCACGTCGCCGCTGGAAACGCTCGCCATGAGCGACGATTTGGTGCTTTTTCTAGGCGACCCACGCTTAGCGCCCCCGCTCAATGTCGTTTATCGCAAGACTTCAGACTTGGAAGCGGCGCTGGCGAAGGCGGAGCTTGCGCCGACCAACATGGCGCTCTTTGACCTCTTTGACGGACAGCATACGCTGGCCGACATTCTCGCTAATCTGCCGCACCTTGAGGCGAAAATTTTGTTGCTGGCGACCTATCTTGTCCGCGTCGGATGGATTGTCCCAGTGATCGGTGAGTTTGCGCCGGATACGGCTGATGTTTCAGCGGTGACGCAGCGACGATGACCGTGACTGCTCAGTGAAAACAGCTAAGGATGACAACGGCATGAGGGTGGTGGATGTTATTCTGTGGGCGAAGGAAGTCGAGTTGCGCGGGTTGCCGCGCGCGCTGGAAGCGGAGTACGAGGGCCGGGGCGCGTTCTGGGTGACGCGCGGGCTGCGAATGACGCGCAGCCTGTTTGAACGGCTTGAGCGGGAACACCCGGAGTTGACGTTTCGCAAGTATGAAGTGCCTTCGCCGCCGTCCACTGCAACGGCGACGGCAAGCGATATGGAAGAGGAAGGTTCGGTATGACCACGTCGCGCCTTGAGGCGCTGCACAAGATGCTCGCCGCCAATCCCAACAACGCCATGGCCCACTACGGGTTGGCCAATGAGTACTGGAAGCTGGCCGACTACCCAGCCGTCGTCAGACACCTCACAGCTTACCTCGCAGCCAGCGATGATCAGGGTGCGGGCTATCGTCTGCTTGGGCAGGCGTACCAACGTTTGGGTGACGTAGAGGCGGCGCGGGCGGCGTGGCGGCAGGGACAGCAAGCCGCCGAGCGGCACGGCCATCCGACAATGGCCGCTGAAATCGGCGAACTGATCGCCGACTTGGGGTAAGCGATGAACGAGCGCAGTCTGCACGATGAACCGGCGCCGGTTGCATCGTCGCCGGTACGGCGTCCGCGCCGCCGGGCGGTCGGGTTAGCGCTGGGGCTGCTGGTCGTCATCGGTGCAACCAGCGGCTACCTGTGGCTTCGGCATTCCGGCGGCGTTACGTCGCAGGCCGAGACGACGCTTCGACGCATTGCCGCCACAAACGGTCTGGCGCTTGACGGGCGGCTGGCCGACTTACCCGATTCCAAGCAGGCGGTGGTACACCGGAGCAGCCGGGCGAACGATGATGCGCAATTTCAACTCAAAGCGACTCGCCAAAACCTCGAACAACACCTCGTGCGCCGGCCGACGCCGGACGGACACCGTGCCCTTGGCCGCGTTTACTTAGCCGAGGGACGCCCTCTCGCAGCGTTTGCGCACCTGCAACTGGCGCTCCAGCAGTCCCCCGGCGACGCCCGCCTGCACAGCGACTGCGGGTTGGCGTTGCTTGAAGTCGCCCGCCGGACGCCTGAAGCGGTGCAGGAAGCGCTGGAAGCGTTTGATGAGGCGCTGCGCCTTCAGCCCGATTTGCTGGAAGCCCGCTACAACCGTGCGCGGGCGCTGGAAATGGCGGGACGGCGCGCCGAGGCGCTGGACGCTTGGCGCGACTATGCCCGGCGCGATCCGCAGTCGGCGTGGGGTGCCGCCGCCCGTGACCGCATCGCTTTCCTTGAGCGTTACCAGTAAGCTTTCACGACTGCGCTTGTGTCGCCCGTCTTGTGGGCTGAGAGAAGCGCCGCTGGCCGACGACGCTCGCCGACCGTCACGCTGGGGTGATGGCGTTATACTCCCTTAGAAACTGCTCTAACGAACACTCGCCGCAATCCGAAACCCAACGGAGTCGAGTCTCAGTTCCGGGTCAAGCTTATATCGTACCGCCGACCGGCAGGCGGCGCTGTTGGCAAGGTACGAGCCGCCCCGAATTACGCGCCACAAGCCGTTGGTCGGCCCTGTTGGGTCGTCCACCGGTGTCTTCTTGTAGTAAAGATCGTCGTACCAGTCCTGGCACCACTCGCGGACGTTGCCGTGCATGTCATGCAGGCCAAACGCATTCGGGGCTTTTTTGCCTACTGGGTGTGTTTTTCCGCCGGCGTTGTCAAAGTACCAAGCGGAAGCCCCCAGCTCACCCGCATACTTACCGGTTGTTCCAGCGCGACAGGCGTATTCCCACTCGGCTTCCGTTGGGAGACGGTAAAAAAACGGGTCGCCAGCGTCATTCAAACGCTGAATAAATGCCTGGACATCCTTCCAAGAAACACTGTCCACCGGCAGGTCGTCGCCGACAAACTTGCTGGGGTTGCTGCCCATGATTTGTTTCCACTGAGCTTGTGTGACCTCGTACTTGCCGAGGTAAAACGGTTGGCTAATGACGACGCGGTGGGTAGGCTGTTCGTCCGGCTCGCCGCTAGGGTCACCCATAGTGAACTCGCCGGCTGGAATTAGGACGAGTTCAATGCCGGCCACACCGGCCATTGTTTTGGGCAGGTTGTTGGGGTCAAGGGTCGGCGCAGCGCTTTTAGCACGTGGAACGACACTCACAGCGCCGCCCGGATTAGTCGCGTCGCGGTCGCACGCCGCACCTGCGAACCAGCAGGTCAACAGGACACACCAGCCAATCAAAACCGGTCTCTGAGGTTTCATCACCACCAATCGCCTTAACATTCCTTCTTGTCTCCTTTTAGCGACGCCAAACGGTGGCGCAGAGCTTTACCAAGATTGCCGCCGCTTCGGGGTGAAAGCGGCCGGGGCAAGTGGAGTTATTGTTGATGCAGGCTCTTATGAAACCGGAAAAGCCTTAACGGCGTGTTACAAACCCATCGCTCGACCGGAAGAAGCTGCCTCTAGGGGTGGAAACGCAGTTGTAGGGGTTTTAAGCCAGCCGCATTTGCAAACGCGCCGCCTTCAGCGTAGAAATTTCGCCACTATAGTTCCAAAGGAGAAGCTCTGTCATGGCTCTGACGCCATCCACGATGCCGGCGTTGGGAACGCCGGCCCCGGATTTCACGCTGCCGGATGTCACGACCGGACAGGATGTTTCACTGGCGACCTTCGCCGAGTTTCCCGTGCTGCTGGTCATGTTCATCTGTCGCCACTGCCCTTACGTCAAACATGTCCAAGTTGAACTGGCGGCGTTGGCGAATGAGTACATCCCCAAGGGCGTCGGCGTCGTCGCCATCAGTTCCAATGACATATCGGCCTATCCGGAGGACAGCCCGGACATGTTGCGGGCGATGGCGCGCGAGCTGGATTTTCATTTTCCCTACGTGTTCGACGCCACACAGGAAGTCGCCAAAGCTTTCCAAGCCGCCTGCACGCCGGATTTCTTCGTCTATGACCGCGCGCGGAAACTCGTTTATCGCGGGCAGATGGACGACAGCCGTCCTGGAAATGGTCTCCCTGTCACTGGCGCTGACCTCCGTCGCGCGCTTGACGCTGCGCTAGCTGGCGAGCCGCCTCTACCCGACCAGAAGCCGAGCGTCGGGTGCAACATCAAGTGGCGTCCTGGCAACGCGCCCGCCTACGCCTAACGCCGACCTATGTTTACCGGTATCATCGAGGAAGTCGGCCGCGTCGAGCGGCTTGACCGGCGCGCAAGCGGCGGCGTCTTGGCCGTCGCCGCACAGACCGTGCTTGAAGGGACGAAGCGCGGCGACAGTATCGCCGTCAACGGCGTCTGCCTCACCGTCACGTCGCTGACGGCGACTGGCTTCACGGCCGACGCCTCGGAAGAAACCCTGCGAGTGTCCAACTTGGGCGCGTTGCGGACGGGCGACGGCGTCAATTTGGAGCGTGCGGTGGCTGTCGGCGCGCGCTTGGGCGGTCACATCGTCCAGGGTCACGTGGACGCCGTCGGGCGCTTCCTCTCACGCCGACCCAGCGGCAACTCGGTCACGATGCGCTTCGGTTTTCCACCGGAAATCGGACGCTACTTGGTTCACAAAGGCAGCATCGCCGTGGACGGCGTGAGCCTCACGGTGGCGGCGCTGGGCGAGGATTGGTTTGAAATCGCCGTCATCCCGACGACGCTCGACTGGACAACGCTGTCCCGACTCAAGCCGGGCGCGGCCGTCAACCTTGAAGCTGATGTGCTGGCTAAGTACGTCGAGCGGCTGGTGAGTCACTTGTCGCCCGCAGCCCCTGCGCCGTCGCCCTTGACGGTGGAGCGCCTGCGCGCGTTGGGCTACTGACCGGCCGCCGCCCAACCCGGTTCACCAATCAGTTCAGCTTCCGTCAGTTTCAGGCTTGCCTGCGCCTCCGGCGACATCAACGCCACGGTCACGTGCGGCTGTCCGAGGATGTACTTGCGCAGATAACGCTGAATGTCCGCCCGCGAGGTCTTACGCAGCGTCGGGAGATACCCACGGAAGTAATCCAGCCCCGTCGAAGCCCACCAGAAACTCAGCGAGTGAATGTGTTCGCTGACCTTCTCACGGGAAAATAAGTCGTCGGCTTCGAGCAGGGTCTTGGCGACGGCGAGTTCTTCATCGGTGAAATAGTCTGGGTCGGCGAAGTGCGCGATTTCGGCATAGACGGCCTTGAGCGCGGCGCGCGCTTTGTCCGGCGTCGTCTGGAAGGTCAGTGTAATCGGCCCGACGTTGCGCTGCGTGAGATAGATCAAATCCACGCTCGTCGTCAGCCCGCTGTCCACGAGCGCGCGCTGAAAACGCGAGTTCGGCTGCCGCAGAATGAACGAAAACACATCCGCTGCGTAGGTCGCCGCGTTGTCCTTGCCAATTGAGGGGCCATGCCAGCCGATCTGAAACGTCACCGTCTGCACCGGCTGGGTCACGACGACGCCTTCGCTTTTGTTCAGCGGCGGATGCTCAACGAGCGGGTACTTCTCGAAGGGGTCGTCGCCGCGCGGCCAGTCGCCGAAATACTGCGCGACAAGACGAAAAGCTTCTTCGGGCTGTACGTCGCCCGCCACCAACACCGCCGCGTTGTTTGGGATGTAGTAGCGCTGTTGAATGAGCCGCATCTGGTCGGTCGTCGCCTTAGCGACGGTTTCGCGTGTGCCAAGTGGATTTTTGCGGCTGGTGTACACAGCGAACAGCCGGCGGGTCATTTCGGTTGAGAGGTAGTGGTATGGGTTGGATTCGTTGCGGTCAATCTCGCCAAGGACGACTTCTTTTTCACGGGCGAACTCTTCTTCATCAAAGGCGGGATACAGGGCGGCGTCGCGCATAAAGCGCAGCGCTGTCGGCAGGTGGCGGCTCAACGTTGTGAAGTAGTAGTTGACCAATTCCGTCTGCGTCGTACCGTTGTAAATGATGCCCAGTTCGCCGATGGCGCGCAGGTACTCCTCTTGGTTCTTCACGGCGCGATTAGCCTTGAAGAACATGTGCTCATAAAGGTGCGACAGACCGTTGAGTTCAGGCGGTTCGGTGTAAGAGCCGTTGCGACAGGCCAGCTCAATCGTCACCAGCGGTACAGCGTGGTCTTCATAGACGATGACCTCCAGCCCGTTGGCGAGGCGGCGGTTGAAAAGCTGGGCGTATTCGGTCGGCGCGCGGTCGTCGGACGGCGGAAGGCGCGCAGGCTTGGGCTTCTGAACAGCCCGGTAGGTCGCACCCGGCGGCAACGCCAATCCCGGCGCGGACAGCCAACACAGGAGCAACAGGACGACCAAGCAGAAACGCATGGCGGCGGTCAGTAACAAGCTGGGATGGCCGACGCTTTGTCGGCGGCGTCAGCGGTTATGTTGGGCGAGCGCTTCAGGGCGCGTCAATCGTCAGCCGGCGCGACGTGTCAACCGCACCCGACTCGGCTATAAACACGCTTTCGCGCCGGGGTTCCCCCGGCTGTCACCTTCGCGTTCGCTCGCGGCATTCGCCCGTATGACGCTTTCCACACCGACCGCTTCGCTCGCCTCAACGCGCGCCGTCTCACAAACAACCCAAGCAACCACGCACCCACTGACGCCACCGCCGACGCCATGGCGCCGACTGATGGGGTTTTGCGCGCCCTACCGGTGGAGCTTCGCGCTGGGCGGCGCGTTCATTTTGGCGAGCGCCTACGTCAATCTTTGGTCGCCGCAGGTCATTCGGACGGCCGTAGACGACCTTCGCGCCGGCGTCACGCGGGAAAAAGTGGCGCGTTACGCGCTGCTGGTCATCGGGATTGCGGCGGTACGGGGGCTGTTTTTGTTCTGGCAGCGGCGCATTCTCATTAATCGTTCGCGGGATATTGAGTACGACCTGCGCAACGCCTTTTACGCGCACCTGCAACAGCAGCCGCCGGCGTTCTTTCATCGCCAGCGGATTGGCGATCTGATGTCGCGCGCGACGAACGACATCGGCGCAGTACGCATGCTGATTGGGCCGGCGGTACTCTACGGCCTCAACACGCTGTTTACTGTGGCGTTGATTTTACCGGCAATGCTCGCCGTCAACGTTACGCTCACGGCCTTCGCCCTGATGACTCTGCCGCTGGCGGCGGCGGCGACCAAGTACTTCGGCGCGCGCATCCACGAGCGTTCGGAGCAGATTCAGGAATACTTTGGTTTAGTCACGGCCAAGGCGCAGGAAAACTTTTCGGGCGTGCGCGTGGTGCGCGCCTTCGCGCAGGAAGCCGCCGAAGAAGCCGCCTTTGACGCCATGAACCGCGAGTTTGTCCGGCGTAACCTGCAACTGGTCAGATTATCGGCGCTTTTTCGTCCCGTGCTGGACATCTTGTTCGGACTTGGGCCGGCGATTGTCCTGTGGTACGGCGGGCGGCTTGTCCTGCGCGGCGAACTGACGCTGGGGCAATTCGTGGAGTTCAACCTCTATCTGACGATGCTGGTCTGGCCGATGATTGCGCTGGGGTGGGTCGTCAACCTGACGCAGCGCGGACTGGCGAGCATGGGACGGCTTTCCAAAATCCTTGACGAAGCGCCGGCCATCCACGACGCGACGGCCGTCTCGCAGTTGCCGCCCATCGAAGGCGACATTGAGTTTCGGGGCTTAACCTTCACTTACCCCAGCCCGGACGCAGCGCCGCGTCCACCGGCGTTGCGCGATGTTTCGCTTAGGATTCCACGCGGGACGACGCTGGCCGTGATTGGCCCGACGGGCGCGGGTAAGAGTACGCTGGCGAATCTCATCCCGCGTTTGCTTGACGCGCCGCCGGGGACGCTTTTCATTGACGGTCGTCCCATTCACGACTACCCGCTGCATCAACTCCGGGCCGCCATCGGCTATGCGCAGCAGGAAAGTTTTCTCTTCAGCGACACCATCGCCGCCAACATCGCTTTCGGCGTCGAACAAGCGTCGCCGGAAGCCATCGTGCAGGCGGCTGAGCAGGCCGGACTGCGCGAGGATGTGGAGCGATTTCCGAAAGGCTTTGAAACCGTCGTTGGCGAGCGCGGCATTACGCTTTCCGGCGGACAAAAGCAGCGGACGGCGCTGGCCCGCGCGCTGCTGCGCAATCCGAAAATCCTGATTCTCGACGATGCGCTGTCGGCGGTGGATGCCGATACGGAGGCGCGCATTCTGGGGCATTTGCGGGAAGTCATGCGCGGAAGGACAACCATCCTCATCGCCCATCGGATTTCGACCGTCAAGGACGCCGACCACATTGTGTTTCTCGAAGACGGACGGATTGTCGAGCAGGGAACGCACGCGCAGCTGCTCGCGCTGGGCGGGCGGTACGCGGCGCTCTACGAGCGGCAGAAGCTGGAAGCCGAACTTGCCGCGCTCTGACGGGACGGCGACTGACGAGGCCGGGAAAGATGCGCATCCCGACGCTACCGAAGGTTTCGGCGTCGTTGCTGGTCGGGCTGGGGATTCTCGTCAGTCGGCTGTCAGGACTCGTCCGCAACAAGGTGTTTGCCTACTACTTTGGCGACTCCGACTTGGCCGGCGTTTATCGCGCGGCGCAGCGCATCCCGAACGTTTTGCAGAACCTGCTTGGCGAGGGCGCGTTGTCGGCGTCGTTTATTCCGGCCTACTCGCGCCTGTTGGCCGAAGGTCGCGCGGAAGACGCCGGACGGTTGGCCGGCGCGATTTTCGGCTTGCTCTGCGTCGCGGTGTCAGTGTTGGTGGCACTGGGCGTGGCGCTGGCACCGTGGCTGACGCAGTTCATTGCACCGGGCTTTACGGGCGAAACCTACACGCTGACGACGCGGCTGGTGAGGATTTTCTTTCCGGGCGTCGGCGTTTTGGTGCTGTCGGCGTGGTGCTTGGGCGTACTCAACAGCCACCGGCGGTTTCTGCTGCCCTACGCCGCGCCGGCGGCGCTCAATCTTGTCGTCATCGCTACGCTGCTGCTGTTCGGCGGCCGACCGCTTGAACAGCTTGTCGTTTGGACAACGTGGGGCGCGGTAGTCGGGAGCGTCGTGATGTTCGCCGTACAGCTTCCGGCGGTTTGGCGTGCAGCCTCGCCGTTGGTTGTCTCACTGCGGCTGGATTTCGCCCCGACGCGCGAGGTCGTTCGCAACTTCCTTCCGGCGCTGATGAGTCGCGGCGTCGCGCAAATCAGCGGCTATTTGGACAACATCGTGGCTAGTCTTGTTTCGCCGGGAGCGGTCGGCGTCTTGGGCTATGCGCAGGATGTGTACATGCTGCCGGTCAGTCTGTTCGGCATGGCGATTTCAGCGGCGGAGCTTCCGGCGCTGGCGAGCGCCACAGGGGAGCGCGAAGCGGTCGCCGCACAGATGCGCGAGCGGCTGACCCACGCCGCCCGGCGGATGTCGTTTTTCGTGATTCCCTCCGGCGTCGCGTTTTTGGCGTTGGGCGGAAGCATTATCGGCGTGCTGTATCGCGGCGGACGCTTTGACGACCGGGCGGCGGCGGCGGTCTGGCTGACGCTGGCGGCGGCGGCGGTGGGCTTGCGGGCGGCGACGCAGGCGCGGCTTTACGCTTCCGGCTTCTACGCGCTGGGCGACACGCGGACGCCGCTGCGGTACGCGCTTGCGCGGGTGACGTTGGGGGCGGCGGGTGGGGCGGCGGCGGCGCTGTACGCGCCCGGCTGGCTGGGGCTGCCGCGTCTGTGGGGCGTGGCCGGACTGGCGGCGGCGTCCGGCGCAGCAGCGTGGGTCGAGTTTTTTCTGTTGCGCCGGGCGCTTCAGCGCGTTCTAGGGCCGATGGCGACCGACGGCTTTGAACTGACCGGTCTCTGGCTCTGCGCCTTGCTCGCCGCCGCCGGCGCGTGGGCGGCGACAGCGCTGGTGGGGCAGAGCTTGACTCAAGCGAGTACGGCCCGGTGGTTGGTGGATTTGGGCGGCTTGGCGCTTTACGGCACGCTGTACCTTGCGGCGACGGTCGTCTTAGGGATTGCCCCGATGGACTTGCGCGCCGGGCTGCGTCGTCTCAGCGGTCGCCCGACAGAAGATTGAGTTCCGTACGCCTCATTACCGAACGCCGCTTTGTTCATAAGGAGGAATCCAATGACGACATCCGCCTCATACCGGCCAAGCGGCTGCGTTCTCACCATAGACGACATAGACGACCTCCCTGACGAGTCGAGGACGAAAAAAACCCTGCTCACCGACTCAAGCTTCCCTTTCCTGTGCGGGCGAGTCCACCTGAGTTCTTCAGCTGAGGCATGGGCGTTTTAGCTTGGGCGTTCCTGAAGCGTGACGCTAATGGTGAGCGGCCGACCAGCGCGAATCACCGTCACCGGTACGGTGTCGCCAATTTTTTTGTCCCGCAGCGACCGGTACAAATCCTCGTTCGACTTGATCGGTGTGTCCCCAACCCTGATGATCACATCGCCGATCACGATTTGCCCGCCGCGCTGAATGACGCGATCGCTGGCGTACAAGCCCGCTTGTGCGGCCGGGCCGCGCGGCGCAATACCGGTCAGAATCAACCCTTCGCTGACCGGTAAGTTCAAACGTTGCGCCAGTCGCGCATTGAGCTGGTAGGTTTCGGTAATCCCCAGCCACGGTCGGCGGACGCGACCATACTCAATGAGGTCGGGAATGATTTGCTTGGCGATGTCCACCGGCACGGCGAAACCAATACCGACGCTGCCGCCGCGCGGCGAGTAAATCGCCGTGTTAATACCAATCATTTCACCGGCTGAATTCAACAGCGGCCCGCCCGAATTGCCGGGGTTAATTGAGGCGTCGGTTTGAATGACGTTTTCAATCGTGCGACCGTTTTCGCTGCGCAGCGGTCGCCCCAACGCGCTGATGATGCCCGAAGTCAGGGTCTGGCTCAGCCCAAATGGGTTTCCAATCGCCAGCACCTTTTGGCCGACCTTCAGGTTGCGCGACGACCCCAGCGGAACGACGCGCAACCTTTCCGGGGGCGCTTGGATGCGAATAATCGCCAAATCATTGTCAGGGTCGGCCCCAACTACGGTCGCCGGGTATGACGTATTATCCGACAGCGTGACATCCAGCCGACTTGCGCCCTCAATGACATGGTAGTTCGTCAGGATATGTCCCTTTGTATCAATAATTGAACCCGATCCGCTGCCCTGCTGCGGATAAGCGCCAAAGAAGAAATCCTCAACAAAGGAAGTCGTGTTGATGTTGACGACGCCGGGACTAACGCGCTCGTACACCGCGATGTTGTTGCGCTCGTCTGCGTCGAGCGGCTGGGACGGCGGCTCGGCGTCTGGGCGCGGGTCGGAGTTGACCGTCGGAGCGATGGCTGGGGGCGTGCGCTGCGCGTCAAGCCACTTCGCTGTGAAATACGCAGCGACCGTAATCCCGCCGCCGCCGATAATGGATGCAGCGATGACCAACCAGATGACTTGGCGAACCGAAAGGCGCAGCATTGTCGGACACTCACGTTTCAAATGAAGAAATCGGGTATGAGTTCGGCGGAAGGATCAACCGCGTAGGCGGTGAAATCCGTCACACCGGCGTCGCGCAGTACGTCCTCGTCAATGAAAAAGTTGCCCGTACAGGCGCGGCTTGGCCGCGTCAGAATCGCGTAGGCGGCGTCAGCCATAATCTCCGGCTTCCGGCAACGCCGCATCGCTGCTTCGCCACCTAACAGGTTGTTGACGGCCGCCGTCGCAATTGCTGTCCGCGGCCACAGCGCATTGACGGCGACGCCCCGGCTGCGAAACTCCTCCGCCATGCCCAGAACGCACATGCTCATGCCGTACTTGGCCATTGTATAGGCGATATGCGGCGCAAACCACCGCGCTTCCATATTGAGTGGCGGCGAGATATTGAGAATGTGCGGATTGTCGGCCTTGAACAAGTGCGGCAGACATGCCTGCGAGCAGACAAATGTTCCGCGCGCATTGATCCGATGCATCAGATCATACCGCTTGATAGGCGTCTCCAGTGTCGGCGTCAGGCTGATGGCGCTCGCATTGTTGACGAGAATGTCAATGCCGCCGAAGGTCTCCACAGTACGCGCCACCGCCTCGGCGACACGCTGTTCGTCCTGAATGTCTACAATGAGCGGGAGCGCGCGCCCGCCAGCGGCTTCAATCTCAGCCGCCGCCGTGTAGACCGTGCCGGGGAGTTTCGGATGCGGCTCAGCCGTCTTGCCGACGACGGCGATATTGGCGCCGTCACGCGCCGCACGCAGCGCGATCGCCAACCCAATACCGCGACTGGCGCCAGTGATGAAAAGCGTTTTCCCTGCAAGGCTCGAAGGTGATGTCATGGGCGCTTTGACCTTGGCTCTCGGAATCTCGGCCGTCATTTGACAACCGGGCGGAAACGTTTCTAGCACAAGTCCGGGAAAAAGGACGCCCTTTACGCCAAGGCGCATGTGGTAGCATGGCTCCCGAAGCGTCCCAGGTTCAACTTTTGTGAGAGCAAAGGGAGGATGTGGTTATGGAAGACATCAGCAAGGTCGCTTGGGCCTGGTTTGGCGTGTTGCTAGCGATCTGCATCATTGGCGCGTTTGGCAACTACATCCCGAAGTTGTTTGTCAAGATGCTGATGTTTCTGAACTGACTTTCCAGTTGACCTTTTTCGTCAGGCATCCGGCGCCGACCGCATGTAAAACAGCGTTTTAAAAACGGTTTGCTCGGCGGACGCCGGTTTCAGTAGGTTGAAGGCAGGCGGCAAGCGTGTCCCCCTGCCTTTTTCCTTGTTCAAGAGAGTGCGCGTGATGGAAGTTTTTGACCATCCTTGGCGCGCGGCGCTGCCGGCCAGTGCAGTGGATAGTTCGGAGACCCGGCGGCGATTGGTGCATGTCGGTATGGGCCTTTTTGCACTGGTCGTCGTGTCGTTCTGGCAAACGCTCCTGATGGGTTTGTCGGGCCTTGCCTTGGCCTGGGTTCTGCCCAAGTGGATGCCCAGCCTGCTTCGAGCTCACGAACAGGCGCAAGGATACTCCGTCGGCGTCATCGCCTATCCGGCGGCAGTCGTGGCGCTCACGCTGTTGTTCCCAAATGATTTGTGGATTGTCGCGGGCGGCTGGGCAATGATGGCCTACGGCGACGGCATGGCGGTTGTTTGCGGGCAGGGGTTGCGTGGGCCGCGTCTGTGGTGGAATCCGCGCAAAAGCCTGTTCGGGACGCTGGGGTTCATTCTGTTTGGTTGGCTGGGGACGCTCGCCACGGTGTTGGTGGTGGGTGGACATCCATTTACGCCCTCGGGTCTGGCGCTGGTGGTGTTAGCGGCGGCGGTCGTCGCGGCGCTGCTGGAGTCGTTGCCTTACGACATCTGCGACAACCCGCTTGTCGCCGGTGCCGCCGCGCTCGTGCTGTGGTTGGCGGCGCAGATTGACATCAACGCTTGGTACGCAGCGCAGACAGCGGTTGCGGCGCGAACGCCCATCGCCGCCAGCCTTGCGGTCGTTTTGGCGCTACTTGCCCGCGCCACCAAGTCGGTGGACTGGTCAGGGGCGATAACCGGGGCGGTGTTTACCTTCGTCCTCTACGCTGCGCTTGGCGGGCTAGGTGTCGCCGGGCTCATGGCTTTTTTCATCGTCGGAACGGTCGCCTCGAAAATTGGCTACGAGCAAAAACGCGCCAAAAAAGCGGCGCAGGAGATTCGTACGTGGCGCAACGCCGTGGCGAACGCAGGCGTTGCGGCGGTGTGCGCGCCGTTTGTCGTGCTGACGCCACGCCCTGACCTCTTCGCCGTCGCCGTGCTGGGCGCATTCGCCGCCGCCGCTTCAGATACCGTCGCCGGTGAAATTGGGCGCGTTTATGGAGGGACGCCTTACTCCATCGTTTCGTTGCGGCCAGCGCGCGTCGGCGACAACGGCGCAGTGTCTTTGGTTGGCTTGGCGACGGGACTGGCGACCGCCGTCGGCTTCGGCGCGCTTGCCTACCTTGCCGTGGACGCTAATCTCCATCGCGCCGTCTGGTGCATCGCCGTTGGCGGGATGGTCGGCAACCTTGTGGACAGTCTGCTTGGCGCGACGGCTGAAAACGCCGGTTATCTCGACAATGAAGCTGTCAACTTCGCCTGTACGCTGAGTGGGGCGATGCTTGCCGTTTTTCTATTCGCGTTGTAAAACCGAAAGCTGTCACTTTGCTTAGCAAGCGTGCAGGGCGGCGGCATGGCGCTTCTCAAGAATCAGTACCGGCTGTTGCAAGAACTGGGGAGCGGCGCGTTCGGCAGGACTTACCTGGCGGAAGACACCCATTCTCCGTCAAACCGGCGCTGCGTCATCAAGCACTTAACTTGGAATCATGACCCGCAGCTAGCTCATATAGTGCGAGAGCGCTTCAAGCGTGAGGCGATACTGCTTGAAAAGCTAGGGCGTGGTTCACAGGGCGGAATCCCGGAGCTTTACGCCTACTTCACCGAGGGCGAGGAGTACTACCTTGTTCAGGAGTGGATTGACGGTGAAACACTGACGCAGAAGCTGCGGCGCGAAGGGCCGCAATCGGAAGCTGCGCTGGTTTCGATTCTGCTAGGGACGCTGCGTATTTTGGATTACATTCACACGCTTCCCACGCCCGTCATTCACCGCGACATCAAGCCGGACAACATTATGCTCCGCCGCGCCACAGGTCAGCCGGTGCTGATTGATTTCGGCGTCGTCAAGGAAATCACCGCGCCCGAAAGTACCGGAGCCGGTAATACGATTATGGCCGGCACAAGCGGTTACATGCCGCTGGAGCAAGCCGCTGGACGGCCAACCTTCGCCAGCGACATTTACGCGCTGGGGATGACGGCGATTACGTTAGCGACCGGACGGCATCCGCGCGAACTGGTGAACCCAATCAGCGGTGAAGTGACATGGCGAGCGGCCGCACCGCAGATTCGCCCGGCGCTGGCGGCGACGCTTGATATCGCCGTCCGCCGTAGCGACCGCGACCGCTACCAAACCGCGCGTGACTTTGCAATGGCGATCCAGGCAGCGCTGAGCAGCGACGCATCGGCTGGTGGCGGCATTGACCCAACGGTGTACGCTCTCGGGTCGTCCTCTTCCAACGCAGCGCCGTTGCCGCCGCTTTCCGCCAGCTTATTACCGACGCTTTTGCCGCCGACCTTACCGTTGGTTCCATCCAATCCATCGGTAAGTCCAACACCGGCCGGCGGCGTGACGGACATTATCCAAAACCTTCAGGCGCAACAAGGCGGCGCACAGAAGGTGGGTTCGTCAAAGCTGTTCGCGCCGCTGCTTGCTGCTGTTGGGGGATTCCTCCTGCTGACGGCAGCCGGCGTGACGGCGTGGTGGTTGCTTGCGCCGACGCCCAGCCAGCGTTCGGTGACCGTGAAGTCCAACAGTCCGCCGGACAAGAAAAAATCAACCGACGATACGCCAAACAAAGCGACGCCCACACCGCCGCCGGTGTCGTCCCCGCCAGCGCCAGCGGGTATGGTCTTTATTGCCGGCGGGACGTTTCGCATGGGCCGGGACGACGCCGAGCACCCTTCGGAAAAACCAAGTCACGTTGTCACCGTCAGGCCGTTTTTCATAGACAAGCACGAAGTCACCAACGCGGAGTATGAGGCGTTTATCAAGGCGACGCAGCATCCGGCGCCACCGGACTGGGTGGACGGGTCCTACCCGGCTGGGATGGCCAACTACCCCGTCGTCAATGTTTCTTGGCAGGATGCGTGCGACTACGCCGCTTGGGCCGGCAAGCGCCTACCGACGGAAGAGGAGTGGGAAATGGCGGCGCGGGGTGTTGAAGGGCGACTATATCCGTGGGGCAATCAGTTTGACCTGCGCCGCCTCAACATCAAGGAAAGCAACCTCGGACGCCCCAAAGCAGTTGGCAACTACCCCACCGGCGCGACGCCGGAAGGCGTACTCGACCTAGCCGGCAACGTCGCCGAATGGACGGCCTCGGATGACAAATCTTATCCGGGGAGCGCCTACAAGCCGGAGACCAAGGCCAAGATTGTACGCGGCGGAGCCTTTTCGCTGTCGCGGGAGTATGCAACGGCGACGAAGCGAACGCAGGTGCCGCCTGACACACGCGATCCGGCGCTCGGCTTTCGCTGCGTCAAGGACCTTCCGAACGGAGGGCGACAGCTGTGACGCCGCCGCACCGCACGGCTTGCAGACGCCCGGTTTTCACCAATGTTCAGGCGGTTGGAGTCCTTTGCCTTCTCGCGGCGCTGTTGTTTTGGCGGCCGGTGGCCGGCGCCGTTCTGCAGGGAGACAATCCCTTCAAATCTGGGAAACCTAAAGCGCCTTCCAGCCGGCCTAACCGGCAAACCTCGGCGCGAGCCAAGCGCCCAAAACCGGTGATACTCACATCGTCTGAGCAACCTCCCCGACCCTTTCTGGCAAGTCTGATTGATATGGAAATGATTCCCGTACCCATCGCTGGGCGGGCGCTCTACTTCAGCCGGTACGAGGTGACGCAAGCGCAGTGGCAAAAACTCATGGGCTTCAACCCAAGCCGTCATCAGGGTCGTGACTTACCTGTAACCAACGTCTCGCTGGACGACATCCGCGAGTTCCTCAACCGGCTCAACGCGGCGGAACGCGACCGACCGGTAACGTATCGGCTGCCCTCCATAGAGGAGTGGAAGGCAGCGGCCAGCATTGGTTTCAACCGCGACGCACAGAGTTGGCACAGCGGGAATTCGCTTGGCAAGCCTCAACCGGTGGGTGGCAAATCACCCAACGGCTTTGGTCTTCACGACATGACAGGCAACGTCTGGGAATGGTGCGCCGATGGGTTCGTGTGCGGCGGTGCATATGACAGTTCGCCGGACGATGCCACACCAGAGACGGTCCACCCAGCCCCCGGTCGTCGTCCGCTCCCATCCAATTCTCGCATAGATAACGTCGGTTTTCGGGTTGTGGCTTCATTCACAGAAAAGCGATGAGACCGTTGTTTTTACTGGGGGCAGGATTCACATTGGTGAATTCATCTTTCGAGTTGGGGCAGGTTTGTCGCCAACCTGAAACTTTGGGTGGGTCATCACCGCCACTCGCCGCTGTTTGGAAGGAATACGGGCATGCTCAGTGAACGCTACGATGAGGCGTTGGTCTTCGCCCATCAGCTGCACCGCCGCCAAAAGCGCAAGGGTGGCGCGACGCCCTACATTGCGCATCTGCTCTCCGTCTCGGCTCTTGTCTTGGAACATGGCGGCGA
Organism: Chloracidobacterium sp.; assembly: GCA_025057975.1. Classification (NCBI taxonomy): domain Bacteria; kingdom Pseudomonadati; phylum Acidobacteriota; class Blastocatellia; order Chloracidobacteriales; family Chloracidobacteriaceae; genus Chloracidobacterium; species Chloracidobacterium sp. Next base: position 56,159 of record JANWUV010000003.1, on the reverse strand, counting down.
CGAAGACCAAGCCATTGCGGCGCTTTTGCACGACGCGATTGAGGATCAAGGCGGCGAGGCCGCCCGCCGGGAAATCCGGCGGCGCTTCGGCGACCGCGTCGCGGCCATCGTGGACGACTGCACCGACACCGATCAGACGCCTAAACCGCCGTGGCGGGCGCGCAAGGAAGCTTATCTGAACCGCTTGCGGACGCTTCCCGAAAGCTCGCGCCTCGTCTCGTTGGCCGACAAGGTACACAACGCGCGTACGATGTTGCTTGACTACCGTACGGTGGGCGAGGCGCTGTGGACGCGCTTTGAAGGCCGCCGCGAGGGAACGCTGTGGTACTACCGTTCACTCGTAGAAATCTTCGCCGCCGATTCGCCTTCCGCGCTCGCCAACGAACTTGAACGTACGGTGGCGGAACTCGAACGTCTCGCATCATGCGCGTCGCCCCAAGCCGAATCTCGGCTATTAGAAGACAACCATGGCTGCTCCCGCTCCACAACCTGAAACCCGCCGCTGGAACCGCGACGATTGGGTACGCGGCTACACCTCGCTGACCGAAGAACGCGACGATTGGCTGGATGACATTGAGGGAGCGCTGCCGCGCGATTTGTGCGGTACGCTTTACCGCAACGGGCCGGGTCTGCTCGAACGCGGCGGCCAGTCCGTTCAGCATCCCTTTGACGGCGACGGGATGATTTGCGCCTTTGACTTTATTGGCGACGGGCGCGTTCGGTTTCGGAACCGCTACGTCCGCACCGCCGGGTTTGTCGCCGAGGAAAAGGCCGGACGCTTCTTGCAGCGCGGCGTCTTCGGAACGCAAAAGCCCGGCGGCTGGCTGGCGAACGCCTTTGACCTGCGCGCCAAAAACATCGCCAACACTAACGTCGCCTACTCGCCCAAGAAGCTGCTGGCGTTGTGGGAAGGCGGAAAGCCCTATGCGCTCGATCCGCACACGCTGGAAACCATCGGCGAAGACGACTTGGGCGGTGCGTTGGCCGGCGACGCCAACTTTGCGGCGCATCCGCGCTATGACCGGCGCACCGGGCGGATGGTCAACTTCGGCATTCAGCCGGGGCTGTCTTCAACCATCACCCTGTACGAGCTTGACGCTGATTTCACCGTCCTGTCGCAGCATCGGTGGGAGACGCCGGGCTTCGCCTTCATTCACGATTTCGCCCTGACGGACGACTACGCCGTGTTTTTTCAGAATCCGGTGACGGTCAACCCGTTTCCGTACTGGTTTGGCTTTCGCGGGGCGGCAGAGTGCCTTGTTTTTCAGCCTGACCGGCCGACAAAAGTGCTGGTGCTGCCGCGCAGCGGCGGTCGGATGCGCGTTTATGAAACTGACGCCTGCTTTGTTTTTCACCACGTCAACGCACACCTTGCAGGTGAGTGGCTGACTGTAGATTCGATTGCTTATGAGACGTTCCCCGCGCTGAAGCCGGGGACGATGTACCGCCACGTTGACATTGAGAACATCCCTGCATCGCAACTCTTTCGCTTCACCATCAACTTGACAACGGGCGAAACCCGCTGCGAACGCCTGATGGAGCGCGCCGTGGAGTTTCCAAGCGTTCATCCGGCGCGGGTCGGTCTGCCGCACCGATGGGTGTTTATGGCGATGGCGGACGCGCCGACGGGCAACGCGCCGTTGCAGGGCGTTCTAGCGTACGACGTGCGAACGGGAGAGGCGCAAATGTATAGCTTTGCGCCCAAGGGCTATGTCGGCGAGCCGGTGTTTGTCCCGACGCCGGGCGCGGCGGAGGAAAACGCCGGGTATTTGCTTCAGATGGTCTTTGACGCCGAGCGCGGCGCAAGTGATTTGGCTGTTTTTGACGCGCGGCATGTGGCGCGCGGCCCTGTGGCGCGGTTGCATTTGCCGGTGACGGTGCCTTACGGCTTGCATGGCGCGTTTGTCCGCCGCGAAGGAGCGCCGACGGCCGCCGGATGACCAAACCGGACGATGTAGTACACGCCGCCGTGGAAGCCGCTGCAGGCCGGATCGGCCTCGCCACATGCTCTCGGCAAGTGTGCTATGAAACCTCCATCCCCCGTTCCCGCATCACAGCGCGCATTCTCCCATTGCCGACCAGACCAACCACGTACGCTGAAGGCGTCGGCCGAACGCGCGATTTCGTTCAGCAAAGCCGTTGTCGCTTCGGCAGCCATGCGGCAAGGCTCGCCGCCGGAAGCCAGTCTTCACGCAAAACAATCTCCATCGGCGGCGGCGCAAGCGTGATGGCAGCCATAACCGCGCGCAAGCGTGTCGCTTCCACTGGCAGCCAAGTGTAGGCGACGACGGCGAGCGATTGGCTTAAGGTTCAGCCGCCAACCCAAAAACGCTACGCCGGTCGTCAGCCTAAAACCGGCCGCGCTGACCGGCAGAAGCAGCACGCCACCACCGCGTACACAACCTGCCCGGCGCGACGTAGCCAAACGTCGAAGCTCGCTGACTCGCGCAGACGAGGACGCGGCGGTTGTAACGCAGGGCGTCGGGCGTGGGCGGCGTTGTTCCCAAAACGGCGGCGCAAGCGCAGACCACCCCGCACAGGGGTAGTCCGATGACAATAGCCGCGAGCATCAGCGCGTCGTCGTCGGAGCGGCTTCCGCGCTCATTCAAGACGACGCCCCATGCGGCAAGCAACGCCGGACGTAGGCACCGCTTAGGCGGCGTTACGCCGCGATTTTTTTGGCGTCGCGGCGGTTTCGTCGTCGGAACGGCTCAGGTACGGGCGCGGCTTGAAGTCGGGCGGCGTGTCCAGCATGGCCAAGTTATCGGCGATGATCGCCACGTACAGGCCGGTACTCAGGCATTGCTGACGAACTTGCGCCGGGAAGTCCACCGCCGCCGCCATGCCGTAAACCTCCTTGCCGGCGAACATCAGATCAAAGCTTGCCGCGCGCCGTATCACATCCAGCAGGCGCTTGACAGCCTTTGAATCGAAGCGGGTCTTGATTTCGACAATACACGCCGTATCGGGCCTTTCCGTGGAAAAGGCGGCGGCGTCCAACTCCAGGTAGTCCACGCCCTTCTGGATGGCGAGGCGCTGTACGATGTAGTCAAACCCAAGCTGTTTCTGGAGTAACCGCTTGAGTGACGGATACGGCAGCTCTTCATTGTAACGCCCGAAGCTGTTGCCGGCGTCGCCGAACTGCTTGCCGAGCTTCTTGATTTGCCGGTCGGTCTCTTTAATTTGCCGGTCGGTCTCTTTGAGCCGCTGGTCAGTCTCTTTGAGCTGCCGATCCGTTTCTTTGATGAGCTGTTTGATTTCCTTGAGTTCCCGTTTGGACTCCTTGGCCAGGAGGCTGTTTTCTTGAATCTGCCGGGCGTTTTTCTCGATGAGCTGTTCGGTTTCCTTGAATCGCCGGTCAGTTTCTTCCATCCGCCGGGCGTTCTCCTGAATGACCTCTCGGAGCAACCGGTCGGTTTCTTCCATCCGTCGGTCGTTCTGTTGAATGAACTCTCGGAGCAACCGGTCAGTCTCCTGCTGCGCGTGGCGCAGCTCGCGGATTTCCGACGAAAGTAGTGAAATCTCTTTTGAGGTCTGTTCGAGTATCGCCCAGACACGCTCTTCCGTGGACATGCAACTTGCTCCCGCCGGTCGGTTGCGTCTTCGCCAAGATTTGTCCGCCCGGTGTCGGAAACGTAGCGTCTTTGTCAACGGGTGTCCATCAGTGAACTTGGCTTGCGGGCGACAAGGTCAAGCAGCGCCGACATCCCCCGGTGCGCCGTGCCTTCCTCAAGCACGGCGTCGCGGGACGCCAAGTGCAACACTTCAAAGTCGGCGAAAGTTGTGCGGATGAATTCCTCCGTATAGAGGTTCTCGACACAGGGTGGCCCGCCGGTACGGTAGTTCAACTGCTCCGTTCGGTAGCCTTCCAGCAAAAACAGCCCGCCGGGCCGGAGCGCGCGCTTGAGCTTGACAAAGAGTTCATCGCGGGCGGGCGGCCCGGCGAACTGAATAAAAATCGCTACGACGACATCAAACTCGGCTTCAGGAAGCGCCAAAGTCAACAGGTCGGCGCATGCAAACGCGACGGCGACGCCGCGCCGCGCCGCCAATTGCCGCGCTCGATCCTGCGCCACCGGCGACACGTCCACGGAAAAGACATCTAATCCCTGCTCCGCTAGCCAGACGCCGTTGCGGCCTTCGCCATCGGCGACGGCTAGCGCCTTCCAGCCGGGCTGCAACCGGTACGCCTGCGAGGCGAGGAAGGCGTTCGGCGCTTCGCCCAGCCCGTAGCCGCTCCGGTATCTGGCGTCCCACTCGGCTTGATAATCGGGCTGGTTGTCCATATTCCCCGCGCCGCTTCATTTGGCGAGCAGACCGCCGTCCACGACCAAGTTGATGCCCGTCACCCAGCCCGCTTCGGCGGACGCCAAATACAGTGCGGCGTAGGCAATGTCTTCCGGGCGACCCAGCCGACCCAGCGGGTAACCCGCCTCAAACTCACGGCGTCGCGCCGCCGGATCAGGCGCGTCGTCAATGAGTCCCCGGTTGCTTTCCGTCGGGACAAAGCCGGGCGAGATGCAGTTGACCCGGACACCGTCACGGCCGTAGCGCACAGCCAGCGATTTCGTCAGCGACAGCAGCGCCCCCTTGGAAGCGGCGAACGCTGGCGACGCGCCCGCGCCGCCCTTGACGGCCAGCAGTCCCGCGATGTTGATGATGCAGCCCTGTCGCTGCGCCTGGAAGTGCGGCATCGCATGCTTGGCGTAGAGAAACGCCCCCCGGACATTGACATCAAAGGTCTCCCGCCAGTCGTCGTCGGTCGTCGCATCAAGGGCGACGCGCCGATTGACGCCCGCGTTGTTGACGACAATATCGAGGCGTCCATAGCGGTCGAGCGTCGCTTCTAGACTACGCCGGACATCGGCTTCGTTGGTCACGTCGGCTTGGATGTGAATCGCCTGCCCACCCATGAGCGTCAGATGCGCGACCGTTTCCTGTCCGGCCGACAACCGCCGCGACACGATGGCGATGCGCGCACCGACCTCGGCGAAAAGTTCAGCAATAGCGCGACCAATACCGCTGGAGCCGCCGGTAATCAGCGCTGTTTTGCCGTCCAAGCGAAACATCGTCACGGACGCGATCCAATAAGGCCGTCCAGCGGGCTGCTCGCGCTCGCGTAGAGGCGGCGCGGCATCCGTCCCGCAAGGTACGCCATGCGGCCGGCCTCAATCGCGTGTTTCATCGCCGCCGCCATCAACGGCGGGTTCTGCGCCGTCGCTACGGCCGTATTGAGTAAGACCCCATCCATGCCCATTTCCATTGCAATAGCAACATCCGAGGCTGTGCCGACGCCGGCGTCCACGATGATGGGAACTTCGGTAATCATCTCGCGCAAAATGCGCAACGTCGTGAAGTTCTGAATGCCCAAGCCCGACCCAATCGGGGCCGCCAGGGGCATGATGGCGGCCGCGCCGGCGTCAATGAGTCGCCGCGCCACAACCAAGTCGTCATTGAAGTAGGGCAGAACGATAAAACCTTCCTTTACCAGCGTGCGCGTCGCCTCGATGAGGCCGGCGTTGTCGGGGAAGAGTGTTTTTTCGTCGCCGATGACTTCCAGTTTAACCCACGGCGTACCGAGAATTTCACGCCCTAGGCGCGCCGTACGAATGGCGTCTTCCGCCGTGTAGCAGCCGGCCGTGTTCGGCAAAACGAGCATCCGGTCAAGATCGAGAAAATCCATCAGCGACCCAGCCGAACGGTCGGCCAGATTGACCCGCCGGACGGCGACCGTCACGACTTCCGCGCCGGAGGCGCGATGCGCAGCGCGCATGGTTTCAAAGTCCGGGTACTTGCCCGTGCCAATCATCAGCCGTGAGCTAAACCGGCGACCGGCAATCACAAGGGCGTCGTCGGTAGGTATAAAGTCGGCCATAACGCAAGGCAGGAGGAACGGCTCAGCCGCCGCCGACAAAGTGGACAATTTCGAGTCGGTCGCCGTCCGCAAGCTGCAGTTTGTCCCACTCGGCGCGTGGCGCAAGCGCCCCGTTGTGTTCGACGGCGACACGGCGCATGTCGGTCAGACCCAGCGCCGTCAACAGTTCCGCCAGCGTAGTCCGCTCGGAAAGCATGCGCTTTTCGCCGTTGATGGTGACTTCCATAGGTTTATGCAACCAAAACAAAGACGGTTTCAATGCGATGAACATACGCCGAAACCGTCCTGGCTTTCAAATCAGTTGTTCCGCTTCCCTATCGGAAGCGTGCCTACCCTATGAAGAAGGCGTGGTTTGGCCACCTTCTTCCTTCTTCTTTTTCGCCGGAGCCTTGCGCTTGGGCAGACCCATCTTTTCGCGCGTTTCATTGGTGAGCGTACCGGTGACCTTCAAGCCGTTCTGTTCCTGGTACTTGCGCAGCGCCTCCGTCGTTTCGGCGTTTTTGTAGCCGGTGATTTCACCTTTGTACAAACCGGCTTCCTTGAGGATGGTCTGCGCCTTGCCGTAGTCAGTGTTGGGGTTGTTGGCGCGCGGCTTCTTCTTGGGTTTGGACCCTTCTTCAGCCGCCGGCGTGTCTTGAGTGAAAGCAACCGTCATCCCGCTGAAGCTCACCAGCAGGCAAGCGACCAGTATGGCAAAGAAAGCGTGTTTTCGTAGCATGAAACGTCCTCCTTGAAGAAAAATTTCAAGCGGTGAAGCGTTTTCCGAACAATGGAAACTTCATGGGTCAAACGGCTGGTAGGCTGACTCCGGCGGCGGATCCTCGCTCGGTAAAGCCACCAAAATCATTCCTGTTTGACGGCGCAAAACTGTAGAACGCAGGCGATAGCGGAAGCGGCGACAGCGCCGGACATAGGCTGGCTGTGGGTCGGCGTCGAGCGTAAAACCGGCGGCGTCGGCTTCAAAGCGCAGGCTGTAGCCGTACCAGCCGTCGCCGATGACCTCGCTGGCGGCCGCCCCCACCAACCGTCGCTCAAATCCATTCAGCAATCCCATCTGGTCAATCAACTGTTCCCAGGTCCCAAACCGGCCGTGTACAGCATAGTAGGCGGTCTGCGCCGTCACTATGACGCGGACATTGTTGACGGCGCGGCGCTCAGCCACGACGACCCTGACCCACCGGTACGCCGGAACTGACAGCACCAGTAGAATTCCAAGAACAATAATAACCAGCAGCGCCTCGGTGAGACTCACGCCGCGTGTGCGGGCGAGCTCCCACGAAGCAAAGTATGGCAGCGGACAAACAGCGCGGCGTCGCATCCAACATAGCACCACCCCGGTTAGCTCAAACGCCATCGGTTGCTTTGGAAGCAGCTTACTGAACAGGCCGCGTTAGAAACAAGACTCAATGGCGTTTCCATAATATTTTCGGGCTATCCAGCAAAGCATCACTGTACCGCCTGCCAAGAACGTGTTGTGGCGCTATAACTCCCTGGAAACTACGACCAATCGCGACTGAAACCTAAGTGAGCAACGTGAGCGGCTGCACGCAAACCACAGCCAAAATAGTGATACAGCTTATGGCCTTTCTTGCCGCACGATGTTCGTCGGCCGGCTTGCAGTCTGTGTTATGCTTCCGCTAGCCACGGTAATTAGGTAGGGGTTTTCATCTCTGTCGGCTTCCAGGGACATATCCGATGATCTTCGGCGTCCAGGTCATCATTGTCACCGAGGGAATAGACCGTGAAACGCTCGCTCAGGCTGTGCTACTCGCTCCTGTTCAGCTTGCTGCTGATTCTGCTGGCTCCGCTGCGTGAACATCAGGCGCATCCGCAGGCGACCCCTGCCCTTTCCGCTTCAGACGAACTGATGCATCGGGCGACGTTGTTGGCCCAGTCGCTCTACAGCCGTCCGCCGGCGGCGCGTGAGGAAAGCGAGTATCTGGCGCTGGCGAATGTTTATACGCGCGCAATTGCGCTGGATGCGGCGGCGATGACCGGCGACGCGGCGCTGGTGGCGCGGGCCGAACTGTTTCGTGAGATGGCGCAACTCTTCAACAAGCCGCGCTATTTCTACGCCGCATTGGACAGCTATGACGCGGTGCTGCGCCGCTACCCGGATGGGCCGTTTCTCGTGCGTGCGCTAGTCGGCGTAGCGCGCATTCACGAACGCGATCTGCACGCGCCGGATGCGGCTGAACAAGCTTACCGTGAGATCATTCGGCGGTTTCCGCAATCGGTCAGCGCTCGCGAGGCGGCGGCCTGCATGGCGCGGTTGAGGGCGACTGCTGGACAGCGCAGTCCCCGAGATGTCGCTGAAGCTGGTTTGGAGGAAGACGCCACCGGCGTCGCCACCATTAGTCAGGTTCGGCACTTTTCAGGGCCGGATTACGCGCGCGTGATTCTCGATTTGAGCGCCGGTGTGGCATACGAGCGGCGCGTAGAAGGCACAGCACTCGTGATCAAGCTCCCGTCCGCCAAGCTGTCGCCGTTGGTAGCGCCGGTGCAAAACTTCACGCCCGCCAACGGGATGCTGCGACACATCCGGCTCAACAGTCGGGAGGGTGGGGTTGAGGTGCGGATTGAGTGCGCTCGCCTCCGTGACTTCGCTATTTTCGCCTTGGACAGCCCCCCTCGGCTCGTCGCCGATGTACGCGGCGCGCAGCCGATTATAGAAGAACCCTCAGTGGTGGCGGAGTCCCCAACACTGCCACCGTCTGGTACTGCTCCGAGATCGCTCGTCCGCGCGTTGGGTCTGAAAGTGAAGCGCATCATTATTGATCCCGGTCACGGCGGTTCGGACACTGGCGCAATTGGGCGGGACGGCATGTACGAAAAGGATGTCGCGCTGGACATCGCCTTGCGGTTGCGCGCCGCCATTCAGCGTGAACTCAAGGATGTTGAAGCGATACTGACGCGCGATACAGACCGCTTCGTCCCGCTGGAGGAGCGGACAGCGATGGCCAACGCGCGCCAAGCGGACTTGTTTATTTCGATTCACCTCAACTCCAGCCCGACGCCCTTGGCCAGCGGCGTGGAGACCTACTTCCTGAGCCTTGACGCCACTAAGGAAGAACTCGACGTAGCGACTCGTGAAAACGCCACCACATCGCGGAGCGCTGGAGAGTTGCAGGGGTTGCTCCAGCGCATCATCACGGATACGCGAATTGCTGAGTCGCGGATGTTCGCGCAAAGCATTCAAACGAGCCTTGTCGCTGGTCTAAGCCGGATTAGCCCGACGGCTGGCTTCAATCGGGGCGTCAAAAAAGCGCCTTTCGTTGTCCTGTTGGGCGCGAACATGCCGAGCGTCCTGACAGAGGTTTCTTTCTTGAGCCATCCCAAAGACGGAGAGGCGTTGCGAACGATTGAGTTTCGCCAGAGCATTGCGGAGGCGCTGTGCGATGGCATCAAGCGTTACATTGAAACGCTCAAGCGCCCTAGCCTAGTCGCAGCAGAATGAACCGTCCCGTTTGGGAAGCTTGCTCGAAGCGGTTTTTGTAAGAAAGCCAACCCCAACCCGGCGAAAAGTCCATTCCTTGCCTGTGGAGCGGTAGAATGTCTTTGCGGTGGTCGTACCGCAAGATTTTTTCGCCTGCCATTTTGCGTACTGCATACGCTCCGTACACCAACGCCCACCAAACAATGCCGACGAGGCAGGTTGTGTGAGCCGTACGAAAAAATCTGGGCCAACTGTGGGGAGCAGCGAAAAGGCTGTGTTTTTTCCGCGCCTATCCCGCCACCAATGTCGGCTTCACGCCGTCGCACGGCTTCCTAGATTCGCTTAAAGCTGCGCTCAATCATCGGCATATCAAAGCGCAAAACAATTGGCCGACCATGCGGGCAGTTGGTCGGTTGTTCGCACTTGAAAAGCTCATCCACCAGCCAAGTCATTTTCTCCGGCGTCAGGTTCATGTTGGCCTTGACGGCGGCGCGGCAAGCCAGACTCGCCGCCAACTCACGCAGAAAATGTTCGTGGGAAACGGCTTGCTGTTCAACGGCCAACGTGTCAAGTAGTTCGGCAAGTAAGTTTTGCGCGTCGGCGGCAGCAAGGTCAGCGGGGACACCCTGAACGGCGACCGTGCGGCCGGCCAGCCGCGTTGTACGGAAGCCGGCCGTCTCCAATTCGCCCGCCACAGCGTCAAACGCTGCCGCCTGCGCCGGCGACAAGTCTATAACGATAGGCGTCAGCAACATTTGCGTCGTTATGTCGCGCGCCAACAGCGCCCGGACGCACTGCTCAAACAGGATCCGCTCGTGCGCAACGTGCTGGTCAATCAGCAACAGACCGTCGGCGTCAGTCGCCACAATGTAGCTGTTGTGCATTTGACCCAAAATGCGAATGTCGGGACGTGACTCGCGCCGAAGCGCGGCTTCAAGCGGACGGGGGGCCGCCCCGTGAGTCGGACGGTAAGCCCCGGCGCAACGGACGCGCGTTCGCCCTTCCAACACGGCGCGCAGGCACTCCGCCGCCGTCGTCGCTTCCGTCGCCAAGGCTTCGGCGGGCGTTTCCGAAGTCGGGATCGGATGCGCCTCAGCAACGGGCGGTTCAACGGCGGTCGGCGCTGGGAAAGACGGCGGCCGGTGCTCGCCGCCGACGGGCGACGTGGTGGTCGGCGGCTCATACTCCGCTGGCGGCGGAGCAAAAGCCCGGAGCGCCGCTTTGACGGCTGAAGGATGAGACGACGGCGTCGGCGATAGCGCGTCAGCGGCGTCTCGTGGAAGCGCGGCGGCCGGCAACGTCGGAAACGGTGCGAATTTAGGCGCAACTCCCAGCGCCTGCCGCACCGCCGCCGTAATGCCCTCTAGCACCTGCTGCGGTGACCGAAAGCGAACTTCGATTTTCTGCGGATGAACATTGACATCCACCGCATCCGGCGGCACGTCCACAAAGAGCATCGCCGCCGGAAAGACGCCCGGCGGCAGAATGTTGCGGTAGGCGTCTGAAAGCGCGCGGCTGATGAGCTTGTCGCGGACAAAGCGCCCGTTGACGAAGAGGTACTGCCCATCGCGGGTCGTTCGCTGAATATGCGGGCGGGAAGCAAAGCCGCGCACCACAACGCCGTCCTGTACCAACTCAACTGGGGCAAGACCGTCAAGCAGTCCGGCGCCGAAGAGTTGGTAGGCGCGTGCTCGCAGGTCGGTCGTCGCCGTCACGGCCAGCACCTGTCGGCCGTTGTGTTCGAGTGTGAAGCCCCGCGTGGGGTTGGCCAAAGCATAGTGGGTCACAAGGTTGATGACATGGAAGGCTTCCGTCGCGTCGGTTTTGAGAAACTTGCGTCGCGCCGGAAGATTGAAAAACAAGTCGCGCAACACAATCTCCGTCCCGCCTGGTGCCGCTGTGTCGCGGACGCGCCGAATTTTTCCGCCTTCAAGCACAACTTCGGTGCCGGAAGTCGCGCCATGGAGCTTGGTCGTCAGTGTGACGCGCGTAACCGAACCGATGGCGGCCAAGGCTTCGCCGCGAAAGCCAAAGGTTTGAATCGCCGCCAAATCTTCGGCTGTACGGATTTTGCTGGTCGCATGCCGCTCGAAGGCCAGCAGCGCGTCGTCGCGCGTCATGCCTTCGCCGTCATCCCGAATGCGAATGTAGGTTTTCCCGCCGCGCTCGATGGCGATGTCAATCTGTTGGGCGTTGGCGTCCAGCGCGTTTTCCAGACATTCCTTGACAATCGAAGCCGGTCGCTCCACGACTTCTCCGGCGGCGATCCGATTGGCGACGACATCCGGCAAGATACGAATCTTCGACATAGGGCATGCGGGGCGGCGACGGGTGACGCCAGCCGTTCACATCAAATCAAGCGGGTCAATTTCAACAAAGACGTGACGACGTTCGCTGTCGGTGAGTTCCGGCAGCATGTCTTGCAGCGCTTCCCGAAGGCGTCGGCGCTGACGCGCCTTGAGGAGGATTTGAAAGCGGTACTCGCCGCGCAGTCGCGCCAGCGGCGCCGGTGACGGCCCTAGAACCCGTAGAGCATCTGGTGAGCCGTTGGATGCCGGTAGCGACCGCCGCAACAAAGCAGCGGCTTTTTCAGCCAGCGCCTGCCCTTCCAGCTCGCGTTCGTGACGAATGACGACGTTGGCGAGAACGCAGAACGGCGGGTAGTACAGTTCGCGGCGCTGGAGGATTTCCTGCTCAAAAAACGCTTCGTAGTCCTGCCGGCAGCCGGCGACCAGCGCATAGTGCTCAGGTCGGTAGGTCTGGACAATGACGCGCCCCGGCCGGTCGCCGCGCCCGGCGCGGCCGGCGACCTGCGCAATAAGCTGGAAGGTGCGTTCCGGGGCGCGAAAGTCCGGCATCATCAAGCCTGCGTCAACCGAGACGACGCCCACCAGCGTCACATTCGGGAAGTCATGCCCTTTGGCAATCATCTGCGTCCCGACGAGGATATTGAGACTGCCGGAGGCGAAATCGTTGAAGATGCGCTCAAAAGCGCCGCGCCGGCGCGTAGTGTCGCGGTCTAGGCGCGCAATGGATAACATCGGGAACAGCTCGCGCAAGCGCGCTTCAAGTTGCTCCGTCCCCTCGCCGATGTACGCGATGCCTTCCCCACGACATTCCGGACAGACGACGGGCGGCGGCGTCGTGTGGCCGCAGTAATGGCAAGCCAAGTAGTTGTCGCTCCGGTGGTACGTCAGCGTGACGGAACAGTGCGGGCACTCGGCCACGAAGCCGCACTCCCGGCACAGCCAACAACTGGCAAAGCCGCGCCGATTCAGCAACACCATAACCTGTTCACCCTGCGCGCAGGTCTCCGCGATGGCGGTTTGCAGTTCATCGGAAATGAAGCGCGTCGCGCCGTGGCGCTTGAAGACTTCGCGCATGTCCACCAGCGTCACTTCCGGCAAGCTACGGCTGCCAATGCGTTGGGATAAGACCAAGCGCGTGTACTTGCCGCTCAGCGCATTCTGAAACGTCTCGACGGCTGGGGTGGCGCTGCCCAATATCACCGGGCAGTTAAGCCGGCTGGCGCGCAAGATCGCCGTGTCGCGCCCGTGGTAGTGCGGCGCGCTTTCAGACTGCTTGTATGAAGCGTCGTGCTCTTCGTCCACAACGATGAGCCGCAGGTTGACCAGCGGCGCAAACACAGCCGAGCGCGTTCCGATGACAACCCGCGCCGCGCCGGAACGAATGCGCTCCCATTCGTCTACGCGCTCGCCCGGCGCAAGCGAGGAATGCAGCAGCGCGACTAGCGGTCCGAACCGCTGGATGAGCCTCCGCGCCAGCATTGGCGTAAGGCCGATTTCCGGCACGAGCATCAGCGCCGAGCCGCCACGTTCCAGAACAGCGCTGATGGCGGCCAAGTACACTTCCGTTTTGCCGGAACCAGTGACGCCATGCAGCAAAAACGTCTGGAACTTGCCGGCGTCATGGGCGGCCAGCACAGCCTCACAGGCTTGGCGTTGTTCAGGCGTGAGTTCAAGCGGCGGCGCAGGCGGCAAATCGGCTAAATGCGCGAGCGGATCGCGGCGAACGACTTCAGGAACAACTTCAACCAGCCCCTTTCGAGCCATCTGGCGGATGACAGAGGGGCTGACGCCGGCATGCAGGGCCAAGTCCGTCACGGTTTCGGTTTTCCCTTCCTGAAGTCGCGCCACAACGCGCGCCTGTGCTGGGGAATCCGGTGTCTCCGGCAAGTTCAAGGGTCGCACCACCAAGCGTTGCTTCACGCCGACGCGCGTTTGCGCCGGGCGCGTCGTGATTGTGACCAGTCCGGCGCGTTCAAGATCACGCGCCATCTGACGCCGGTGCTTCCCAAAACGATCCGACGGTAGGGCGTCGAGTAAGACGGCGCCGCCAATCTCAGCCAGCCAAGCGAGAAAACGGCCGTCGCGCGTTCGGACGTCTGTTCGCTGTAGGGCGGCAGCTTGCCGTCCGGTTTCCGTGAGCGTCACCCAATCTTCAAGAATGACATCGAGTCCAGCGGGCAGCGCCGCCTTCAGCGTCTCGCCCCATGGCGCAAAGTAGTAGTCGGCGACCCACCGGGTTAGCGACAACAACTCCGCATTGACGACAGGTGTTTGATCCAGCCAGTAGGCAATGTCCTTAATGTCAGCCGCTTTCAAACCGCTAGGCGGTTGCTCGCAGACGGCGACGACGTAGCCCACGAGAGTTTGCCGTCCAAAGGAGACGACGACGCGGCAGCCCGGCTCAGCATAGGCGTGGTGTTCAGGTGGAATCCGGTAAGTATAGGTGCGCATGACTGCCGCCGGGACAGCGACTTCAGCGAATAACTCCGGTTGAGAGCTGTCGATCTGCGAATGGGTGACTTCTGGCATGACGCAGCCGCTTCAAAACGACCCCGCCTGCGGCGCGGATATGACCAAGCGGTTAGACGACGACCACCAGCGGAACAATGGTCGGCTTTTGCCCGGTCAGGCGCACGATGTGGCGCTTGAGGGCAAGGCGCAGGTGTTCTTGAAAATGCTCCTTCCCGCCGTTGACACGCTCTTTGGGCGGCATCGCTTCGACGGCAGCCAGCACCACGTCGCGCAGTTCAGCGATTTCCTCTTCGTCACCGTCCACCCCCAAGTAGCCACGTGTCGTGATTTCCGGCGGGCCGAGCAATGTTCCGGTCGCCTCTTCAACAGCAACGCCGGCGATGACGACACCCTCATACGCCATGCGGCGACGATCACGAAGCAGAGTCTCATCAAGTTCAAGGAAGCAAGTGTCGTCAATATACACCCGGTTGATCGTGATTTTGTCGCCGATCTGGGCGGTTTCGCCGTCCAGCGTCACCACGTCGCCGCTTTCAATAAGGAGTACGCGGTCAGGGGCGAACCCCAGCGTTTGGCACGCGAACAGCTTGTGTTGGTAAAGCTGGCGGTACTCGCCGTGAATGGGGATGAAGTACTTCGGACGAATCGCTTCCAGCATCAGACGCAGGTCCTCCTGCGCGCCGTGCCCTGAAACATGAATGCGCGCCTGCGTGGAGTCCACAACCTGCACTTCGTTGCGATAGCAGCGGTTGATGAGCTTGGAGATCGCCTTTTCGTTGCCCGGAATCTGCCGCGCCGACAGCACAACCGTGTCACCCGCTTCCATCCAAGCCTGCCGATGACTTCGGTCGGCGATCCGCCACATTGCGCCCATCGGTTCGCCTTGGCAGCCTGACGCCAAAACGACGATTTCACAGGGATCAAAGTGCTTGAAGTCCTTGGCGTTGACGAGAATGCCCGCCGTGTCGAGAAAACCGGTCCGCTCGGCGATCTCAATGTTGCGTTCCATGGCGCGGCCGACCGCTACGACTTGCCGTCCGAACTGCTGGGCCAGATCGAAGATAATCTGGATGCGATGAATGCTTGAGGCGAAGCAACTTACGAAAATGCGCCCGGCGGCGCGGTCGAAAATGTCTTCCAGCGCTGGAATGACGACCCTTTCCGACGGCATTTGCCCTGGACGTTCCACATTGGTGGAGTCGGAAAGCAACGCCAGTACGCCGCGCCGACCAATCTCATGCAGTCGCTGGACGTCTATTGGGTCGCCGCACACCGGTGTGGCGTCAAACTTGAAATCGCCGGTATGCACCACCGTCCCGATGGGCGTTGTAATCGCCAAAGCGCAGCAATCCACAGTAGAGTGCGAAACGCGAATGTATTCGATGGAAAATGCGCCGACTTCAATGGTTTGGCCAGCCTGCACCACCCGTAGTTCCGTAGAAGACAACAAGTGGTGTTCCTCCAGACGCGGCTCAACGATCCGCAGGGTGTAGGGCGTCCCGTACACCGGCACGTTCACCTTCTTGAGCAGGAACGGCAGCGACCCAATGTGGTCTTCATGGCTGTGGGTGAGAACAACGGCGCGAACTTGGTCTCGGTGGCGTTCGAGGAAGGAGAAGTCCGGCGTCATCGAATCCACGCCGAAGTGACCGACTTCGGAAAACATCAGCCCGGCATCAATCACGATGATGTCGCCGCCATAGCGCATGACCATGCAGTTCATGCCAAATTCGCCAAGCCCACCCAGTGGGATGATTTCGAGTCTAGTACCGTTCACGACGCCCATACATCCTTTCTCGAGTCAAACCTACCGTGGCCGGAGGCGCTTAAGAGAAGCTATAGTAGCGAAGTTCGGCGTCTGGGGCGACGAATAAAACCTGCCGCTCTTGTCTCCGGCGCTCGCCGGGAGCGTTTCTAGAAGGCCATGAACCTGACGGGCAAAATTGGGCTGGTTATCGTGACGGCGCTTACGCTGATCGCCCTGTTGGGGCCGTTGTTCATCCCGCCAGAACAAGTGACATTTCAGGATTTGGAGCACAGCTTTGATCCGCCGTCGTGGGCGCATCCGATGGGACTGGATGAGAACGGCCGCGACATTCTGGCGCGGGTTGTCTACGGAGCGCGGGTGTCGTTGACCGTCGGCGTCATTGTGGTGGCTGTTTCGTCGGCCGTCGGGTTGTTGCTGGGTATGCTCTCCGGTTACATCGGCGGCTGGGTAGATCGCTTCATCGCTGGCTTTTGGTTCAATGTCTTTCTGGCTTTTCCCGGTATTCTGCTGGCGATTGCAACAGTCGCCTTTTTAGGAGCGAGTTTGGCCAATCTCATCTTGGCCCTCTGTGTCATTGGATGGGTTGGATACGCGCGTCTCATCCGGGCGCAGGTGCTCAAGGTGAAGGAGTACGATTTTGTCACCGCCGCCCGCGCATTGGGGGCAAGTGACGTGCGGATTTTGTTTCGGCACATCTTACCCAACGCGATCCAGCCGCTCATTGTTCAGGCAAGTCTCGGGATGGCTGGGGCCATCTTAGCTGAGGCTAGTCTCAGTTTTCTTGGTCTCGGCGTTCCGCCGCCAACGCCAAGCTGGGGCGCAATGCTCAGCGACGCTCGCACGCACTTTGCTTCAGGATGGCACATGACCGTTTTCCCGGCGGCAATGATCACCCTGACCGTCCTTGGCTTTAACCTGCTGGGCGACGGCTTGCGCGAATGGTTAGATCCCAAGCAGCAGCGCCCCCGCTGAACAGCCGACCCATTGGGCCTTGGACGCGAGCGCTTCTTGAGGTCTCCAAAAATCACTGAAGTGCAACGACTCTCTGCTGATTCGAGCGGCCCACCTCAAGGAGCGACTGAATGCACTCAGCCTCGGTTGTGAGAGCAAGCCGAAAAAGGCGTTTGTCGAGTGTTTCAGCATCCGGTGATTTCCCCTGCGCGCGCTCTAACGGAACGGCGTCCGTTGCTCTTTACACATATTATCCAAGGGCTTTACAGGCACTTAACAAACCACTCGTTTCTCCTGTCAAAGACTAAGCCTAAGTGGAAAAACTGCTCTTGGACGGGAGAAAAGAAGATGGGCAAGTGGGCGGTAAGGATCGAGGGGTATGAGTATGAAACTGACATTGATGAGCTAAGGCAATGGGTTGTTGAGGGGCGAGTGTTACCGGAAGATATGGTCTTTCGGCAAGGACTAGGATGGAAAAAGGCCGGAGAAGTGCCAGCATTAAGAGAAGCCTTTATCGAACAAAGAAAGAAACCACCCTTGCGGAATGAACAGTCT
Organism: Chloracidobacterium sp.; assembly: GCA_025057975.1. Lineage (NCBI taxonomy): Bacteria > Pseudomonadati > Acidobacteriota > Blastocatellia > Chloracidobacteriales > Chloracidobacteriaceae > Chloracidobacterium > Chloracidobacterium sp. The sequence continues at coordinate 38,793 of JANWUV010000003.1, read as the reverse complement.
GAGTCATCATCGTTTCACTTATACACACCTATTTCTCAAAATCCTTACGAAAATCTCAGTCTACCAAAGCTCAGTCAACGAGCAATTGGCTACTCGATAGATATGATGTCATATTCGCTATTTTCCGCACCAGCTTGGTTGCTGGAGTATGTTCAACGCGCGGAAGCTGTCGCCCAAGGACTCAATCCAGAAGAAGTAGCATCGTCAGCACCGGCTTTCGTTATGTTCTTCGGCCTCGTCGCTCACTTCATTCTCAATATCTATCTGACGAGCACGTACGGTTGTTCCGTCGGCAAACGATTGGTCGGCACGGTCGTTCTCGATGAGAAAAAGAAAACATTTCTCAGCTACGGAAAAGCTGCTGTTCGTGAGACGCTTCGCATTCTTGTTGTCGCTCCGAGCCTTAAGAATGTCGCCTGCTGTTTGCTCTGGCTACCAAGCATATGGCTGGTTTTTGATGCCAAGCATCAGCAACTTTATGACAAACTCATCGCCGCAAATGTCTATGACAAAACATCCTAAAACATCCCACCGCATCAGTGCTTAGTGGAGTAGAGTCAAGATATGCGTCATGAAGAACAGGAATTTTTGAGTGAAGGTAGTTTTTGGAGGACATATTTTGCGACAACAGCGATTGTCTTAGCCATAGGCTTACTACCTTCCATCATGATTGTATCCAAACAAGGAATCAGGGTTATCTTCCCAGAGCGTCTTCGGGAAGAGTCAGTTTCCGATGTACTCGCACAGGATTGGATTATTCATCCTAGGTGCGTCACAATGATGACCGGACGCGAAAGGGGCGAAATACTTCTTCAATTAGATTGTTCCGAACTGAAAGATAACCTAGTCGCCTACTACGAGGAGCAATTTGAAAAGCAAGGCTATGTTCAAAAGATTGCACATGACAGAGAAACTACGACCATTACAGCGAAAAAAGACCAAGTCCAATGTCAGGTTAAGATTTCCGGCTTTTCTGTGCAGATTATCCTTAGTAAAACGAAGTCTTAAGTCCCGGACGAGTCAGTGTGCTGTCGTGCGGCTGTGACCGCGATCGCCGCTGGGCAAAACGTTCATTGAGAAATGGTTGAGATCAATCGCTCGCCGCCGTTCAACCACACGGTGGCGGCTGTACACGTCAAAGCCAAGGACATCCAGATAGAGCGCAAGGTCAAAGTCGGAAGCCAAGTACAGCTTGGCCGTCCCAGTGTCCTCCCTCTGACACAGCGCCAGCAGGCGCTCGATCACTTCCACCGGCGCAAAGTGCTTTTGCGGATCGTGAAAGCAGGCCATTGTTCGCCACCTCGACAAGGCGGCGTCCTACTGTTAGGACACCTTTCAAGCTGGACGCCGCGCTATCGAAGGGGACGAAACAACACAGGATGGATAGGCGGCGCAGAAGAACCTTGCCCCAGCCGCCGCCGCCGGTGCAAGTCAGGCGCGTGAGACAACCGCCTTTGCTTCTGAGTGGCGCGCCAAGGGGTCGGTCGGCGTCATCGCTGGCGGTCCCCAGACACAACGCCACCGCTCGCGCCACGTTGGACGCGCGCGCATCGCCTCAATCATCTCATACCAAGCGTGGAGATTCGCCCAAAGCGGGTTGTAGCTGCGAAGCGGCTTGATGATACCGTACCGCACCGGCTCGGTTTCCTCAACAAACGTCCCAAACAAGCGATCCCAGATAATCAAAATGCCGCCGTAGTTTTTGTCCAAGTACGGCTCGTTGACACCATGGTGGACGCGGTGGTGCGTCGGACAGTTGAACACCCATTCCAACCAGCCCAGCCGTCCGATAAACTGCGTGTGAATCCAGTACTGATAAAGCAAATTGATGGCGTGCGCCGTCAGCATCATCTCCGGCGGAAAGCCCAGCAAGGCAATTGGGACGTAGAACACCCAGGCCACAAGACCGCCGAACCAACTCTGACGCACCGCCACGCTCAAGTTGTAGTGGTCGCTCGAATGGTGAACGACATGCATGTTCCAGAAAAACCGGCTTTCGTGGCTGATGCGGTGAAACCAGTAGTAGAAGAAGTCATCCAGCAGCAGGACCAGCGCCCACGACCACCACGCCGGTTCGATCTTGAACGGCGAAATATACCAGCAAAACCAGTAAATGGCGGCTGTGGGAACAAACTTCCCCATCAGACTTCCGGTTCCGATGGCGATGTTCGTCAGGGTGTCTTTCCAACTGACGAAGCGCGTTCCTTTGAGCTTGTCCCAGAGTGCCTCCGCCAGAATCGTGACAAGGAAAAATGGAATGGCGGAAATGATAAGGTTTTTCATAGCCAGCGGCGCAACCTAAAAACACAAATGATGTGAACCATCATGCCTTCCTCTGGGACGAACGGCAACTGGCGGCGCAGCTAACTAGGAAACGACTCGCTGAAGCTGTGCTTCTAACAGGTTTGCGCGCCGCACTGCCGCAACCGTTTGCCCAGGAAGGCCGACCAAGATCACCCAACGTATCAAAGGGGACACCGACCATGACAACCAACCCTGTTCGCAGCCCACAGTTGACCATCGGCGTACTGTGTCTTGCCGGCGTTTTGCTGGGAGGCGGCGTCTTCGGGACAGCGACCACGCTGACGCAAGAGGGGCGACGCCCGCGCGCCGTCCCGACCGAGCCGCCGCCGGACGTACAGGACTTCCCCTCGCCGAACGCTGGGCGACAAGCCTCGCCGAACGTCCGACGCAGCGGCGCGCCCGACATCGCCCAGATTATCGAGCGATTCACTGAAAATGAGTCGCTGCTGCTGCGGGAATTCGCCAACTACATCTACCGCCAAGAAGTCCGCATGCAGACGCTGGGCATAGACGACCGCCCGACCGGCGAATACTATCGGTTGTCGGAGGTCTCATTTACGGAGAGCGGCCAGCGCCGCGAAGAAGTCAAGCGATTGCCACCTTCCACGCTTCAGGGCATACAGGTTACGCCGGCCGACTTAGAAGACTTCGGCGCTACCAAACCTTTCGCCATCACCAAGGAGGACGCGCCGCTTTACAACATCGAGTATGTCGGACGTGAACGTCTCGATGAGCTTGACACCTACGTGTTTGAGGTGCGCCCTAAGCGTGTCCCGAAGTTTCAACAGGGCGGCAAGCGATTTTTCATGGGGCGCGTCTGGGTGGACACTCAAGACCTCATGGTGGTCAAAAGCGCCGGGCGCACCCTGCCTGAGGATAAAAACAACAAGTTCCCGCGTTTTGAGAGCTACCGTGAGAACATCGAGGGCAGGTTTTGGTTTCCGACATACGTTTACGCCGACGACGTACTGGACTTCCCAAGCGGCTCTGTCCACATTCGGTTGGAAATCCGTTACACGAACTACCGGCGCTTCCAAACGGATGTGAAGGTGATTGACTGAAGCGCGCCTACCCAGTAACGCAGTGCAACGGGCCGCACCGCCAAACGCAACCCACAGGGACGCAGAGCTAAGCTCCACGTCCCTATGGGCGAGCGCGCGGTACGCCGCCGGGCGCGTCGGGGAAAAATCCTAAGCCGCCGTCGCTTTAGCCAAGTTCTCGGCAGCGAAATCCCAGTTGATGAGATGATCCAAGTAGGCTTGGAGGAAGTCCGGGCGACGGTTCTGGAAGTCAAGATAGTAGGCGTGCTCCCAGACGTCGCAGGTCAGCAGCGCCGTCTGCCCGTGAACGAGCGGTAAATCGGCATTGGCGGTTTTGGTGACTTTCAGATCGCCATTGTCCAGTACCAACCACACCCAGCCGCTGCCGAACTGCGTCACGCCGGCCTGCTTGAAGGCTTCCTTGAACTGGTCAAGGCCGCCGAAAGCATGATTGATCCGCTCCGCCAGTTCGCCCGTCGGAGCGCCGCCGCCGTTGGGTTTCATCGAATGCCAGAAAAAGGTGTGATTCCAGACCTGAGCGGCGTTGTTGAACAAAGCCGTGTTGCCCTCTGTATGCGCCGCGCGAATGATTTCTTCCAACGGCTTGTCAGCGTGCGGCGTCCCTTCAATCAGCTTGTTGGTGTTGTCCACGTAAGCCTTGTGGTGCTTGCCGTGGTGAAACTCAAACGTCGTCGCTGAAATGTGCGGTGCAAGAGCGTCTTTCGCATAGGGCAGTTCTGGTAATTCAAAAGGCATGTGCGTTTCACTCCTGAGAACATTGTAGGTGGCGCGTTCTATTGGTTGTCGGCGCAAAGAATTTGGCATTGGGACTTTATCGAAAGCGATAACCGAGCGGCTATCTTTTCCAGTAGGTCGCTACCGGATAGCTTACGGCCGCTCGGCGTCAGACGTATCGTCCAACAGACTCCGCAGCCGCCCTTTGAGCAGCTCAATCTCCGCGTTGACCTGCATCAGTTCAGCGCGTTTTTCATTGAAGCGCGTTTCAAGGCTCGTTAGCCGGGGCTGCAAGGCCGCGTCCCGATTAGCCACATCCGCGCGAATGCGCGCTTCGGCGTCAGCCTGTGAAACATAAGCCATCCGTGAGAGTTCGCCGGCTATATCCTGAAGGCGCGCCAGATTGGCCGCCCGCTCGGCGCGCAGCCGGTCATACTCCGCCTGAATAGCCTCCGTTTGGCTCTCAAGCGTCGCCTGACGCTTGAGTAGGGCGTCCAGCAAGACGTTCGCCGCTTGGATTTTGGTCTGGGCTTTGAGCGCCGCCACCGCCTTGACCAGTTCCCGGAGTTCCCGCACGATGGGATTGGTTGTCTCCGCCTCGGCGGTAGACGCCGGTACCGCGGTGGGTTCAGCCGGCGTTCGGTCAGGAGCTGGCGCGGGCGGCGGAGGCGGCGGAAGCGCCCGCCGGCGCGGCGTCTGTCCCTCAACCGGTGGGCAGCAAACGCCAAAAAGCAACAGCAACCACAGCAGCATCCGCATGACAAGTCGTCTCCAGATCAGTGAATCAATCGCCGGCGCAAGCCGGTCGGTACGGCAACGCTATACGTTGAGTGTTGAGTTTACGAAGCGGGCGGCGCAGGCGCTGCAACCCAGCGACGCCGGCTACCCCCCTGCGCGGGGTGAGGACGTTCAGGCGGCGGTGCTGGTTCCACTCTTTTTCAAGCACGGCGTTCCTCACTTGCTGCTGACAAAACGCGCCGCCCACCTGCGCCGTCATCGAGGAGAGGTGGCGTTTCCGGGTGGACGGCGTGACCCGCAGGATGACTCACCGGCGGCGACGGCGCTGCGCGAAGCGTATGAAGAAATCGGCCTTCCGCCGGAACAGGTTCTGGTCATCGGCCTGCTGGAAACCTTTGAAACCCACACCGGCTTCCAGGTAACGCCGGTGGTTGGGCTCATCCCCTATCCGTTAGAGTTTCGGCTAGATCGGCGTGAAACTGAGCGCCTGATCGAAGCCCCCCTACCGGTCATCGCCCGCGCTGAGGCTCGCGAGGTGCGCGAATTCATCATCAACAATCGTCCCCGGAGTGTGTATTTTTTCCACTATGCGGACGCCGACCCTATCTGGGGCGCGTCCGGTTACATTGTGCAGCGGTTTCTCGACGTGGTGTACCCGCTTGTTCTGGCCGATCTGGCCGGAGAAGCCGTGCTATGAGCTGCGCGTACGGCGCTTATGCAGGATTTGACGCTCCCAACGCCGCACATCGTCATTGCGATTGATGGCCCGGCCGGCGCCGGCAAGAGCACCATTGGCAAACTGCTAGCCGCTCGACTAGGGGCGCTCTACATTGACACCGGCGCTATGTACCGGGCCATCACGCTCAAAAGCTTCCGTCTTGGCGTCCTACAACCCAGTGAGACACCTGAGCCGCTCCGCCCGGAACAGGAGGCCAAGCTCAGCGAAATTGCCCGCAACACGAAAATCACTCTCGCCGGTGATCCCTTCCATTTGCGCGTTCTTGCCGACTGCGAGGACGTTTCGCAGGATATTCGCCTGCCAATGGTGAGTCGGTACGCCTCGATTGTCTCCGCCGTCGCCGGCGTTCGGGCGGCGCTCGTCGAACAACAGCGTCGGATGGGCGCAACCGGAACGGTAGTGATGGACGGCCGCGACATCGGGACACATGTCTTCCCGGACGCGGACGTAAAGTTTTTTCTTGACGCCAGTGTGGAGACGCGCACCGAACGGCGCTACGCCGAGCAGCGGGCGCGGGGCGTCGAGTGCACCCGTGAGCAAACCCGTCTCGACGTGCTGGAACGCGACCGGCGTGACTACAATCGCGCCGTTGCGCCGCTGCGGCGGGCGGACGACGCCATTTGGCTCGACACTTCCGCGCTGTCGCCGGAGGAAGTGCTCGAAAAAATGCTAGCGCTGATTCGCGAGCGGTTGCCTGCGTCGTCCACCAAGGAAATCACCGGACTCGATGCACCTATGACGGGTTCGCCCCCGTCAGGACTCGGCCAGCAGAAAGAGTCCGGCTTGCACCAATCCGACCACCAACCCAACGAGCGCACCGAAGCGAACAATCATGCGTAGTTCACGTCCGGCGGCGCGATAGATGAGTTCCTCGATCATCTGGTCGGTGAGCTGTTCGAGTTGAGTGCGCAACAAATTTTCAATGTTAAGTCGGCGGCCCAGGGACTGCACAAACTCCGTCACCGGCGTGACCTCCGAAGCCGACAGCCGTGGGGTGGTCGGCTCGGCGCTAAACAAATGGCCGCCGACGGTCGCAATGGTCTCCACCATCGCGGCGCGCGCTGCCTCGTTCCGACTCAACGCTGCCGCAATGTCTTCAAGCGCCAACGTGATCATCCGCTTGAGCATACCGAGTTCAATCAAGCGGCGGGCGATCAGACGACCAACAAGGCCATACGTCGCCCCAACTTCTTCAATGACAACGTTGGCGAATACCTCCGTCAAGCGCCGGCTAATGTTGGGTGCGTTACGTTCATCCGCAAGGAGTGCGACAATGCGGCGCGCAAGATGGTGGAGAAAATCATCGCTGGAGGTTTGCTCAGCGTAGTGGCGGATGGAAGCCGCACCGACTTCGCCTTCTATACCAAGGGCCATGATTTCGTCGGCGATGGTTTCAACCGTCAGGACGCGCTCGGCAATTACACTCGCAAAGCGTTTGATAAAGGCTTCGCGTTCGGCCGGGATCATGCCCGGCGTAAAGGGGATGCGCCAGCCGAACAGTCGCCAGGCGCGACGCGGGCGAAACACCATCCGTACGGCTAACCATGCGCCGAGAAAGCCATGGCCCGTCGCAATCAGGAAATGCAGTAGCGCCGTTCCCCAGACGGAAGTCAGCATACCCCCGCCCTCGGCTCATTCACGAGACAGGCTGGGCATGGCGTCATCAGCGGCTAACGCCCGCCGTAACGCGCGTCAGCACGGCGACTAGCGCCACAACTGTCCGCGCAGCATGAGACCGACCATCTTGTAGTCGCCTAGCAGCGAATACCACGGATTTGTCCACGTCGCCGGGCGATTGCGCTCGAAGACAAAGTGTGAAAACCAAGCCAATCCGTACGAGACGAATGGAATGGTCAACAGCCCCCACCACCAGCCCGTGACGGCGCAAGCGATGACAATCGGAAGCTGAAGCACCGTTCCGATAAAGTGCAGGATGCGCGTCATGGGATGGCTATGCATGGCGAGGTACAGTGGAAAGAATTCCTCGAACGTGCGCGGCGACGCTGCAGCCGACGCCTTGGAAGCCGCATCCATACCAAATTGTCCTCCCGCGAGCGCATGGGGTTGGTACAAATAACGTTAGCCGAGCATTGCTTGAGGAAGCAACCAACCGGCCAAGTGCAGACATGCTGCGGAAGCGTCTTCCCAAGATGGGTCGCCGTCAAGCGCCTTGAAAGCTAACGCTCAAGCAGATCAAGCATCGAGCCGGGGGGACGCGAACCGGCGGCCGGGGACGGACGAGGCGCTTCACCGAGCGCCCGGTGCCCGCCGGTGACAGTCGCAGGCGCTGCCTCATGCGGCGACGAACGTCCCATATCGCTCAACTGGAGCATGAGGTTGCCGGGATTCGTCGCATAGGCAAGACCGTCTTCTTTGGTGATGATGTTTTGCCGAATTAGCTTCTCGATCACACCGTCGAAGTGCTGCATGCCTTCGATTTCGCCGTCCCGCATGGCATCCAAAAGCGTTTTGCCCGCGCTCTCACCTTTCTCAATGTATTCTCGCGTCCGCATGGTCGAGCGCAGAATCTCGACAGCCGCCACCCGCCCCCGCTGATCCGCGCGAGGGATCAATCGTTGGGAGATGATGTACCGAAACGACTGCGCTAAGCGCGTACGGACAATGTGCTCTTCACTTTTCGGGAAGACGCCGATGATGCGCTCCACGGTTTTAGCGGCGTCAATCGTGTGCAGCGTAGACAACACCAAGTGACCGGTTTCGGAGGCTTCCATCGCGATTTCGATGGTTTCACGATCGCGCATTTCACCGACCAGAATCACCTTGGGTGCCTGCCGAAGCGCCGCCCGCAGCGCTAGCGCGAAGTCGGGCGTATCACTGTGCAACTCGCGCTGGTGGATGGTGGAGTTCTTGTGCGGGTGAATGAATTCAATCGGGTCTTCAATAGTGACGATGTGATAGTACTTCGTCTCGTTAATCAGGTTGATAAGCGCCGCCAAGGTTGACGACTTACCGCTGCCGGTCGGTCCCGTCACCAACACAATGCCGTTTTTGAGGTCGGCGATTTGCCGCAACTGCGGCGGCAGCCCCAGTTCCTCCAGCGTGGGGATACGGTTTGGGATGACCCGCATGACAATAGCTTCAGTACCGCGTTGTCTGAAAACATTGACACGAAAGCGCGAATGTCCCGGTACGCTGTAGGACAAATCCACCGACCCAAACTTTTCCAACTTTTCAAAGTTGGCAGGGTTATTCGCCAGTAAAACTTGGGCGAAAGCATGCGTATGCTGCGGGGTAAGTTGCTCCAGGCCCTGAATCTTGACAGCGCGGAGTTGGCCGAACAACTCGACTTGCGGCGGTCGCCCTGGTGAAAAAATCAAGTCGCTGACTTTGTCGGAGACCGACAGCATCATCTGCAAGACCTGATTGAAGCTTTGCTGGATGTGACTCAGTTGGTGCGGCGCAGACATACGGGCAACTCCCTCCCCAGACCCAAGCGATTTAGGGAACAACGCTAACGTACAGCCGGTGTAAGCGCAGCGGTTTTGCAGGGCGCAGTTAGGTTCGATGCTAGGCGATAGCCGAACAGCAAAGCAACTAACGCCGGCTTGACGAGGCGGCCTCATGGTGGAAAGAGGCGTAACGGGAAGTCCTTGAACGGCGAACGACGGTTAGTTCTGACGTCTTCGGATGGGCATCCTCATTGACTATTCACCCTAACTCGCTCTTCACCATCCTCCCTGAGCGGCTTCACCTCGCGGTTTTCAGGTCTGGCGTCGCAGCGAAGCCACAGGCTTTCCACATCTGCGTTTTTGTCCGAGCGGGACGGGCGACCGCTTTTGATTGTGCTTGGGGGTTGCGGTGGGCGCGGCTTAGTCATACCCGGAAGGTCACCTGTCACCCCGTCGGTTACAAACACTGCCTTTACCAGCGGATTCGTCAGTGCGGTTTGTGATAAAAGGCTGGTCGAGCCAAGCGTGCCCTCAACAATCAGGTTCGCCACCGGAGCGCGGCGTGAAAGACTTAAAGCTGACTGTAACCAGCCATCGCGTGTTCGGCGTTTACGGCCATTTGACCCTGACGACAGAGGAAAAACTGACGTTTGCGCCAGGGCAGTTTGCCATGCTGAAGCCGGCGGGCGCGTTGGAACCACTCTGGCGGCGCGCAATGGCGATCTATCGGGCGCGAACAACAGCGCAATCAACCAGCGTCGAGTTCATCTACCAAGTGTTCGGGCGGGGTACGCAGGCGCTGCGACGTTTGCGCGAAGGCGACCACGTACAAACCCTGCTGCCGCTCGGCCGACCCTTCGACACCGCGCCGGTCGCCGTCGGCGGACGAGAAGCCCTCCTCGTCGCAGGAGGCGTCGGAAGCGCCGCTCTACTGGCGCTGGCTGAACAACTCAAGCGGGAGCAAGTTCCGACGCGCCTGTTTCTGGGCGGACGCTCACAGACAGACCTCATCGGGCTGGACGACTTCACGGCGCTGGGCGTTTCGGTTCACGTCGCCACCAACGACGGCTCCCAAGGCGTAACTGGCTTCGTCACGGTTCCGTTTGAACGCTTTTTGTACGACCGTGCGGAGGAAGTACGAGCGGGGCGCTTTGTCGTCTACGCCTGCGGGCCGCACCCGATGTTGGCGCGTGTCGCGGCTCTGACGGCGAAAGCGTGCATTCTAACCTACGTCTCGGTCGAAGAACGGATGGCGTGCGGGTTCGGCGTCTGCGTCGGTTGCGTCGTCGCCGTGAAAAGTGAAGACGGCGACAGCGACTACCGCCGGTCATGTGTGGAAGGACCAGTGTTTCGCGCCGACGAACTGGACTGGGCGTGAAGCGTAGCCCCCGTCAAACAATCGGGTCACGGGAAACCCGCGCCAGTTATCCGGCGCGCTCGTCAGTGCCAATGGTTTCCAGAAAGAGCGTTTCCAGCGACGGCCGCTGAACCTGTACGCTGTAGACCGCCGCCCCGCGCTCAACCAGCCGGCGCACCACGTCCGGGACGACGGCCTCGGACGCCACCCGCAGCCGAACCTCACGCTCGGTCGTACCCAACACTTCGCCGAACGCTGCCAGTTCGCCCGTCACGTCGGGCGTCACTGCGCCTAGCGTCATGCGCAACTCCGGCGCAAAGCCTTCGCGCAGCGCAGCTTCATAAATAACCCGCCCGCGCTTGAGAAATACCACACGGTCGCAGACAGCTTCGACATCGCCCAGAATGTGCGAGTTGAAAAACACTGTCACGCCTTCGTCGCGCAGGCGAAGGATCAGGTCACGGACGAGTATCCGCCCAATCGGGTCCAGCCCTGAAGTCGGCTCGTCGAGGAAGACCAGACGCGGACGGTGAATGAGCGCCTGCGCCAGCCCTAATCGCTGCTGCATGCCCTTGCTGTACGTGCGCAGCGGACGGTCGGCGGCCTCCGTCAAATCCACCTGCGCGAGCAAATCTTTGACGCGCTCAGCGCGAACGGACGCCGCCAAGCCATGCAGCCGACCGTGAAAGTCAAGCAACTCGCGGCCAGTCATCCAGTCGTGAAAGCGAAAGTGTTCCGGTAGAAAACCAACCCACCGGCGCGACTCGCGCGACCCGACCGGATGCCCCAGTACGCAGCCGCGTCCGGCCGTCGGGTGAACGAGGCCGAGCAGCATTTTCATTGCCGTGGTCTTACCGGCGCCGTTCGGCCCCAGAAAACCGAACACCTCGCCGGCCGCCACCCGGAACGAAAGATCAGCGACAGCGATCTTGTCGCCAAAGACCTTCCGCAACCCCGCGGCCTCGATCACCCAGTCCATCCCCGTGCGCGCGGCCCTACTGCAATGCGCCGGCGATGGTCAGCGCCTCTTGGGTAGTCAGTGCGCCGCTCAGGATGAAGAGTTGCTCGCCTTCCGTCCACATCAGCGAGGTTTCCCTCGTGCGCCGTCGCAACCGACGGCTTCCCTGTTCTTCGTCGTCAATCACCCTGACGCGCGGCGTCATCAAAAAAGCCGGCCGGCCGCGAACGATGACCTGCCGAAACTCTCCTATCCGCGCCGGGACGGGAACAACGAACGTCGAACGCCAGTCGGTCGCCGCCGCCGTTTCATGCGCTTTAGCAGGGTCCAGGCCCAGCAGGCGCAGGTAGGCGTAGCCAAAAGGCGTCAGCGACGCGCCCTCCGGTAAGGCAACCTCCGGCAGTCGCGCCTGAACCAGCGAGAAAAGCGGCTTGTCGCCGCGCACAAAGCTGGTTTCGACCCGCCCGCCGAACTTGACAGCAATAGGTTGACCGTCAAGCGTCGGCGGCAACATCGCATCCTGTAGGTCCAGAAAATCAAGCACCTGATTGGCGAACTTGGTGTCCACCTTGAAGCGTACGCCCCCGCCCTTCGGCGTCGCGCGCGTTTCCCCGACAGTTACGCCCTCCGGCAACCACGTCGGCGTCAGTACGGCGACGCCCACCGCGCGTCCAGCTTCGAGCGCCGATGGAAACACCGCCGGCCGTGCGGTCGGTTTTTCAACTTCGATGCTGTCGCCGACAAGCGACTGGAGTTCAAACTGGGACTGAATGCGCCTGAGCCGGTTTCGCAGCGTCTCCATCTGCTGATCGTCAAGGCCAATTGCCACAATGCGCGGCAGACGAAACGCCTCAAGAAATGATTGTCCGACGGCGCGAACGGTTGGGGAAAACAGCGCCGCCGCCGCCAACACACCGCCGCCCAACACAGCGAACCACCAGATGCGACGCCGACTCACCGAAACAGCTTCCGACATGGCTTTAGGCTCCCCTGCCGACCAAAAGTTGCCGCAAAAGCGCAGTTCCGTGTATGACACGGAACGACACTCTCCGCAAGCCGCCCGCCGGTGTTGTCTCAACGCTGTCACCCAGTCAGCCGCGCCACCGTATCGGCGTAAACATCGCTGACAGAACGCCGTCCCCGCAGCGCCAACGTGAAACCTTCCCGACGGCGTTCCCAGACGGCGTCGCGCAGGGCGTCCATCTGTTCGGTCAGCCGCTGTTGCAGGCGGCGCGTCAGTTCGGTGATATCGTTGACCTCCGAACCCCGCAGTAGATCGCCCTCGCCGAAATCAAGAAAAGCTTCCGGGCGCGGCTGGTCGTCGAACTCATAGCGAATGGCGGCCGGCACGGCGACGCAGGCCGGCGTCCGGCGCAAAATGTGCGCCACACCGGGAAAAAACACGACCGGACGTTTGTCCGGCGGGACAATCTCCCCCTGCGGAAAAATCCACAATGCCGTCGCTGGCGACTGCAGCCGCTCGGCGGCGTAGCGAATGGACTGCGCGACATCACGGGCGTTCGTCCGATCCACCGAAAAACCGCCCATCCAACGAAAAAACCGAAAGGTGCGCAGCGTTTTTTCCTCGCTCATCATGTAGCCATCACGTCCCGTCCGCCGGACGACGAAGAAAGCCAGCAAGGGGTCCCACCAGCCCGGATGGTTGGCGTAAATCAGCAGCGGGCGGCGCGGCTCCGCCGTGAAGACGGCGACGCCGCGCCACCAGACGGCATGGAAGGCGCGGCGCAACAGGTACAAGTTGTAGTAGTGAAAAACCCGCTGAAAACCGGGCGACGGCTGCGCCGGAAGCACGACCGGAAACCGCTCAGGCGTCGTTGAGCGGGCGATTGGCGGCGTCCACCCTCACCACCCTGGGTTTGAGGCTGCGGGCCTCTTCGTCGGTGAACAGGCCGTAGGAAATAATGATGACCAGATCGCCCGGCGCTCCCAGCCGCGCCGCCGCGCCGTTCAGGCACACGACGCCTGACCCACGCGCGCCCGAAATGGCGTAGGTCTCAAAGCGCGCGCCGGTGTTGATGTTGACGACGGACACTTTCTCGTTGGGCAAAATATCGGCCGCATCGAGCAGGTCTTGGTCAACTGTGAGGCTGCCGGTGTAGTTGAGGTTAGCGTCGGTCACCGTCGCGCGGTGAATCTTCGATTTGTGCATCAAGCGAAACATAGGCGCATTGCTGTTGTGAGCTGAGTCCGTCCCGCCGCTCACCGGAGAAAAATATCCACGTAATCCGTCGCCGCATCACACGGGTTTTGCATTTGCTGAAGCCGCCAGTAGCGCCGCTTGCCCTTGATAGCAAAAGTCATCGCGCCCTCGCGCGTACAAGGGTCGCCGTTGTTGATGTGGCTGACACGGGTGACAATAGTTCCCTCAAAGTCAAAGGAGCGCTCTTCAACGCGCGTCACAACGCCGTCAATCTCGATAAAGTCACCAGTTTGGTCGTCGCTATACCGACCGTTGACGACCAGTAGGCCGTCTCGGTTGGTCACGGTCAAATCGCCGAATTTCTGCCAATTGCCCCAACTGATCCAGTGCAACTGGAACTTGTGGCGGCCAATGAGTTGAGCGTAGCCCGTCCGACTGTTGACTATCGTGCCGGTGCGCCCAGTGGACGCCTGAGCCCCGGCGCTTGCAACCAGCAAAGAGGCCAAAAACAGCCAAGAAACGCTGAGCTTGGTCAACCACGCCTGCATCAGTCTCCCTTCCGTAGTCGCTCCCTACCGGGGCGGCGCGCTAGGGAACATCGGAAATATCAAGTAGGTCAGGTGTAGGCGGCGGCTCCGGCTTCGGCGGCGTCAGGACAACGCTGTCAATGAGGCGTACGTCGCCAAACCAAACCGCCAAAGCAACCAACGCAGGTTGAGTAATCGCCGTGATGGGTTCGAGCGTTTGCGCGTCCACGACTTCGACGTACTCAATGCGCGCGCGCGGCTCCGCCTGAAGACGCTCGCGGACGCGCGCTTGAATCACCGTCGGGTTGGTCTCGCCGGCGGCGAAACAATCCTGCGCCAGTTCGAGCGCGCGCGGCAAGACAACGGCCGCCCGGCGATCTTCGGGCGAGAGACGGATGTTGCGAGAACTCATCGCTAGCCCGTCCGGTTCGCGCACCGTTGGGCAAAACACCAGATCGGGCGGAAAGTGGAGATCGCGCGCCATCTGCGCGATGACACGGCACTGCTGATAATCCTTGAGTCCGAAGTACACGCGGCGCGGCTGGGTAATCATCAGAAGCTTAGCCACCACCGTCGCCACGCCGCGAAAATGCCCCGGCCGCCGCCCGCCGCACAGCGGCTGCGAAACGCGCGTCACCTCGACAAAGGTCTGGGCGTCGGGCGGGTACATTGCGGCGACGCTCGGCATGAACAGAATGTCCACGCCGACCGACCGTGCAATGGCAAGGTCGGCGGCCTCGTTGCGCGGATAGTGTTCCAAATCCGCCGGGTCGTTGAACTGAAGCGGATTGACAAACAGCGACACGACGCACACATCGTTTTCCTGCTTCGCGCGGCGCATGAGCGAAACGTGGCCGTCGTGAAACGCCCCCATGGTCGGCACTAACCCAATACGGATAGCTTTGTCGCGCAGCGTCAGCGCAGTTTGTTGCATTTCGTGCGGCTCGCGAATAACCTTCATCGCTTGTTTGAAGCCCTCCAACAGCAAACGATCCCCGACGCTGTGACCGCGCGCGCCTGGCTTGGCATGAAGGCGAGACATTACGCAGTGCGTCGCGCCAGCGCAAATGGTTTTTCACGCGGCGGGCGCGGTCAGCCAAGGCGACCGCCGCAGACACGGCAAACGCAGCGTTCTTCGCGAATCAAAAAGCCGATCCAAAACAGCGGCCAGCAGAACAAAAGCAAGACGACCAACGTGATCCAGCCAGCCGTTGAGACTCGGCTGATAAGGCGCGGCGGCAGGTTCGTTTGACAGTAGGGACAAACAAAGCCACCTGTCACCGGCGGGTAATGCAAGTAAACAGGCCGGGTGACCGGCGGCGGAGTCGGGAACGGGTCCATCGTCGGCGTTGGCCGGAGCGGCGTGTAGGGCGGCGCCTTCGGCGGTGGGGAAGGGACGGGCGCCTTCGGCGGCGAATCGGGCTGACCTAGATAACTTGGGAGTTCAAAGACGGAAGCGCCGCAACGCAAGCAGCGGCTGGCCGCCGTTTCATTCACCTGTCCACAGTTGACGCAAATGATCATACCGTCTCACGAGGGGCGTACTACGGCGGCGACACGACCGTTGTGGGGTAGGTCAGCTAGGCGGAAGTCGTCCAACATCACCACCAGCGTCGCTGCGCTGTATGTTGCAGCGGAATCAGCCCAAGCGAAGACAACTTCCAAACTGGCGTCCTTGACGGCGCGGCGAGCGCCATTGACCGGCGGCGAGAGCGCCCTGTCCATCTGCGGCTCAATCACCGCCAAGATGCGCAGCATGTCGTCAATGTGACGCGGCGTGTTGCCGAACTCGGTAGCGGCGTCGGGCGTCGCCAAGCGCACCAGTATGCCGGCTCTAGCCAGTTTGGTCGCCAGCGACGCGGCGTGCGTCACGCCGACTTCAAATGCTCTTAGGTCATCATCCGTCAGCGCGCGCGCCGTCCGGGGATCAAACCGCAGCGTGACGCGCTGCTCATCCTCGCACATCCGGTCACGCACCATGAGCTTGCGTGTCTTGGCCGTCGCTTTCCAGTCAATGTCGCGCCGCCGGTCGCCGTCGCGGTACTGCCGGATGGCGTAGAGGTCAGCGCCCGGACCACGCCGGTTGGTTTCACGTACTCCCAGGGCGTCGGACAGTCCCGCCGGCCACGCTACGGCGGCGTCCACGGGCGGATAAACCAAGAGCGTTCCGGAGGCTGTAAACCGGCGCGTCTTTTGCAGAAACCCGAATGGGAACTTGGTCGTGACGGTGAAGCCAACAATCTCATACCGACCGCGCGCCGGGAAGGTGTGTTCAACCGTCTGACGCACCTTGGCTCGCGGCCCAACTGCGACGAAGTGAACCAGAGGGTCAATATCGGCAGTGGTCTCAGCGGTTGGTTTTTTGAGCCAACGCCGTCGTATGGGTGGGTTGGTCGCCGCCGTCTGCGGCCCGGCTTTTTTCACCAGACGCACGCCGACCGTCAGTGACATTGAAGGAACAAGATACTTCTCATTGGCCACGCTCACCTCCAGCAGCGTCGGCTGGCTGGCGTAGATGTGTTCCGGGAAGCGCAGCCCCACACTCAATCCGCGCAGCATGCTCTCCGAGACAATCCCCGACGCCACAATGACGCTAATGAGGATGGCGAAAATCAGGTACAGCAGATTGTTGCCGGTGTTGAAAGCCGACAGCGCCACGATGACCGTAATGAGGACAAAAAACGCGGTTTCCTGCGTCGGCGCGTAGCTGATGTCCAGACGGGCCAGCTCTAGTCGCACCCGGCGGGCTAACTTGGGCACGATGTACAACCCGCCGACAAGCGCCAACACCAGCGACGCCATGAAGAGAAGCTGCGCGGCGGCATAGAGCCGAACAAACTGCGCCGTGAAGGCTAGAAACAGCGACAGAAACGAACCGCCGAAAAGAAGGCTGGTGACGGCAAAGGCGACGGCGGCGCGTTTGAGTTCAGCGCGGAAGTTGGGGTCAGCAAGCCGGTCACGAAGTCGTTGGAACATGACGGCGAGGAGGGGCGTTGGTGGGTCGTTTGTCTCCCTGTAGATTCACGTCGCGGAGCTACGCCGTCCGTGAGCCGTTCCCCTCCGGCAGCAGCGCGCGAATGGCGCGGACAATCCGCTGCACGTCGGCCTCGTCCTCAAAAGCCAGCATGACAAGTTCATAGCCGCTGTAGATACACACCAACCCGTTTCCAAACAGCCAGACCGTCTCCAGCACGGGATTGCCGCCCAACACGATGCTGATCGGGAAGCCCACAATTCGTCCGGGCGAGAAGATTTCCGCCCAGAGGGCCGTTCCCAACGCAATGTTGAACGCCCCCAGCAACGGCGCACCGACGTACCGCGCCGCTTTGCGCTGAAACGCAACGCGCGCCTGCGCCGCTTCATCCAGCTTGCCCTCCGCAACCAGTTTTTCCTGTTCGCGCAGAAAATCAACGTAGCCTTCCGCCAATTTCTTTGCGCCGTAGGCGGCCAGTCCGCTGTGAAAGAGCCAATGGCGCGACTGTCCCAACACAACCCGGTCAAGACCGGGAAAGGCCGCGCCCAGCCGGAAGCCGAGCAGCAATGACAGCCCCATCAGGGCCGACGCGCCGGGATTGGCGACGACCCATTCGCGCGCCTTGCGGTAGCCGTCCCGCGTCTCAACGGTCGCCCGAAAGACCCGCGCGCTCAAGTCGTACGCTTCCTCAGCGCGTGCGTAGTACGACCGCGCCGTCTCACGGACGGCTTTGAAGGCCTCGCTCGCACGCTCAGCGACCTCCGAAGCTGTTTCCGTTCCGGTGCGCAGGGTTTCCCCACCGACCTCCGCCACCTTGCCGGCGACCTTTTCAGCCGCCTGCCTGAGGTTTTCCGTGACGTGGTGTTTCTCTTCAAACTGCTTGAATTCCTCACGGACGGTTTCGACGACGTGCGACACCGTACTTGTCACTGCCTGTGCGTCGGGCAGCTGTTCGGCGACATCCTCAACGACTTCCGTCACTTCCCGAACGACCTCGCGCACCGCTTCGGGTGCGTTTTCCGCGACGCGCTGAACGCTTGACGACAGGCGGCTGGTTGTCCGCCGCACCTCTTCGGCGAGCTTTCCGGTTTGCTCAACAGTTTTCTCCACCGTCTTCTCAATGGCTTCCGACAGCCCCAGCTGTTCGTCCACTTCCCGGGCCGTACGCTGAATCTTGCGTCGCCACTCGCTGAAACGGTCGAAGTAATCCGCCATAACGCACCTCCCTCTCTGACCGTCCATCTGGTGGGACAGTCGCCGCCGTCAACGCTTGAACATCACGGCCGTCACCTGCAAGGTGACGGCTTGGTTTTCCGACCCGCGCAGCTCAACTTTTTCGTCGGTGATTTTGAGGGAAAAGCCGTTCGCCGCTGCCACGCTCATTTCGTTGCCCGCCGGCAGGCGCACCGTCAGTGTTGGCGCACCCTCACAGCTGAACGTACATGAAAGCGTGTCGCCTCCTCTGGTCATCAACGCCTTCCGATCGCCGCATGGCAAGTCCAGCTTGTTTTTTTGATACTTGACGCGCGCCCGCCCGACTTCGACCGTCGCCGTCAAGTCGGCCCGCAGCACTGGCTGAAAGGCCGTGTGGAAATACTTTTCGCGGTAGTCCGGGTGGCTGAAAATCAACTCGAACTCACGCAACTCGCGCCCAGCCGTGACCTGAAGGGTGTAGTACCCCTCGGCGTCGGTCAGGGTTTTGTAGTCGTCGTACTGAGTGCGGACGTTGACCTGCGCGTTCACTAGCGGTCGCCTGGTCTGGGCGTCCAAGACCCGTCCGCGAACAGTCATTGAACCGGCGGCGATAGAAAACTGCGCTTCGGCCGCCGTCCACAGCCCCCCAAGCCACAACCCCAGCGCCGCCATCCAGCCATATCGCAGGTGCTTCATCACGACGCGCTTTCACTCCTTTGTCGTCGGCGACGTTATCACATCCGCCGCCGGCAGTTCGATGCGCGTCGTGTGGCGCTTGCCCGCCGACTCCAGTTCGATGTGGAGCGACAGCGCGCCGATGGGTTGGTCGCGCCGCGCTGGTGGGATGTCAAAAAACAGAAAGCCGTCCGCCCGCGCGCCCGGCGTCAACACCCCTGCCGTCGGAAACAAGACGCTGTCATGGCGCGCGCGAAATGTTCGGTAGCCGTCCACGCTGTAGGCGCGAATGCCGTACGACTTCATCAGCCGCTTCTCCACCTGCTTTCCCGACAGCAACCGCCATGCCCGCCCGTCGGCGTCGCGCAGGCGAAACCGAACGGATTTGAGATCGAGCGCGCCCGCCGCGCGCCGGTCAAGCCAAACATAGACGGGCAAGATGCCGACCGTCAGATGGTTGGCGTCGAAGCGATCCACCAGTTCGTTGCCGTCACAAAGAACCCGTGCGCGAACCTCATACTCGGCGGCAGCGACGGCGACCGCTTGCGTTTCAGGTACAGGGGGATCGGCCTTGGGTCGGATACGAAACGGCTCGCGGGCGCAGGCTGCCGCCAGCAGGAGCGCCGGCGGAAGCACCGCCAAACCGAGGCTCCACCCTTGCTGGCGGCGCGCTGTGTTGTGTGATTCACGGCCGGAGCGTAACCCAAACGCCATAAGCCAAAGTCTCGCAGATTTGGCTGACGGCCCCCAGCGCGTCGCCGGTGACGCCGCCCAACCGGTCTTCAAAATAGCGTCCCGCCATCACAACCAGCGTCGCCGCCATGGCCAGCAGCAAGCCTCCTAGCCGTCCGCCGATGACTAGCACAATGCTGCCGCCGAGCAGCCACGCGCCGAGTACGTGGCCGCCATGCAAGAACTCGACAAACCGCCCCGTACCGCCTTCGGCGCGTGCATAGGGTAGTCGCCACGCAAGCCACACAATGGTCATCCGCGCCAGACAGGGGGCGACAATCAACGCCCGACAGAGGGATTCGAGGTCGTGAAAGCTTTTGAGTGCGACAAACTGCGCCGCCGCCGCCAGCAGTAACGCCAAAACCCCGAATGTTCCAAGGTGCGGGTCTTTCATCACCGCCAGCCGTTGTTCGCGCGACCAACCGCCGCCCAGCGCATCCACCGTATCGGCAAGACCGTCGTAGTGCAACGCGCCAGTCAGAAGGACGGTGACGGCAATCAGTGACAACGCCAACGCTTCCGGCGACACGAAGCGGTGCAGCGCCAACGCGCACCCCGCTTCAAACAGACCCAGCGCTGCGCCGACCAGCGGGAAATAGACCGTCGCCGCCGCGAGCGTCGGCGCGTCGGGATGCGCCCAGTGCGGCACGGGCAGGCGCGTCAGAAACGACACCGCCGCCAGAAACCGACGCAGCGCAGTGGTGAGCGCCGTCATGGGTGCAGGGTGACAATAGTCGCGCCGTCGCCGCCCTGCCGCCGGTCCGCGCGCGTAAAGGTTTCCACATGCGGATGACCGGACAGGAAGGCTTCGACGGCGCGGCGCAGCGCGCCCGTCCCAATGCCGTGAATGACTCGCACCTGCGTCAGCCCAGCCAACGTCGCACGATCGAGGTAGCGGTCGAGCGTCTCCGTGGCTTCATCCGTTGTCAGCCCGATGAGATTGATTTCGGGCGGGACCTGGCCGGTGGCGGCGACATTGTGCATCGCCGTCAGGATTTGCCGGGACGGAGGCGCTTGATTGGTCTTAGCGGGGGACGGCGGAAGCTTCCCCAAACTGGTCGCTGGCACTTTCAGGCGCAGCGCGCCGCTGGTCACCGTCACTTCGTCGCCCGAAATGGCTTCGACGCGACCAAGCGTCCCAAACGCCGTTCGCACCCGGTCGCCGGGACGCAACTCAGCCGCCGAGGTGACCGGCTGTGCTGTGAGCGCCGCATCCGCCCGATGAACGGCCTTTGGTTTCGGGGGGAGCATCAGAGGCGGCGGAGCGGCCGACCGCTTTTCCGCCGACGGGGTGCTCGCCCCCGCCACGACAGCGTCCAGTTCGCGCTTGACTTCGCGGCGTAGTCGCTCACGGTTCTCCGTCAGCTTGATGCGCTCCAGTAGTGGGGCCAGCCGAGCCTCAAAGTCGGCTGCTAACCGTTGTACGTGCGCTTCAACATCGGCTTGCCGCGCAGCATCGCGGGCGGCGAACTCCGCTTCGAGTTGGGCGTAACGCCGCGCCAGTGCGGCCCGCTCCTCGTCCAGCGCCGCCGCCGCATCGCGGGCCTCGGTCACACGGCGTTCGAGTTCTGCAACGTACCGCGCCAGCGCGATTTCACGTTCGCCGAGACAGCTGCGCGCCTGCTCAATGATGGTTTCCGGCAGTCCCAGCCGCCGTGCAATGTGCAACCCGCTGGAACTGCCGACGGCGTTCAAGTGCAATCTGTAGGTCGGCGTCAGCGTTTCCATGTCGAAGGCAACGGCCGCGCTGACGACGCCGGGCGTCATTTCGGCGTAGGCCTTGAGCGCATTGAAATGAGTGGTGGCGATCACGTACGCGCCGTGCGTACGGAAGTACTCAATGACCGCCTGAGCAAGCGCGGCGCCTTCGTCGGGATCCGTCCCTGTACCAGCTTCGTCCAGCAGTATCAGGGCGGGCAGGGTGAGATCGGCGGCGAAGCCGACCAGCTTGGTGATGTGGGAGGAAAAAGTTGAAAGGTTGGCGGCGAGCGACTGTTGATCGCCAATATCGGCGCGGACTTGCGCAAACACCGGCAGCTCGGCGGCGCAGGCTGGGACGTGTAAGCCTGCCTGCATCATCAGCGCACAAAGCCCGGCCGTTTTGAGCACGACGGTTTTGCCGCCAGCGTTCGCGCCGCTCACTACCAGCGCCCGGCGCTCGGCGTCAAGCGTGAGGCTGAGCGGCACAACGTCGCGGCCCTGCGCCTGAAGCGTCAGCGCCAGTAACGGATGGCGGGCGTCAGTGAGCTGAAACCGTCCGGCTTCTGACACGGACGGTTCGACAGCGTTGAGGCGGTCGGCGAAACGCGCTTTGGCGGCGATAAGGTCAAGTTCTCCTAGCGCCTCCACTAGCGCGGCGATGGCCTCCCGTTGGTCGCGCAGCGTAGCGGACGCTTCACCGAGTAGCCGTGCGATTTCGGCTTCGGCTAGCTCTTCGAGGCGGATGAGTTCATTGTTGAGCGGAATGGCTTCCAGTGGTTCGACGAAGGCTGTCATGCCGCTGCTCGACAGACCGTGAACAACGCCCGCGATTTTGCCCCGGTTGTCGTCACGTACCGGAACGACGAAGCGCCCGTGGCGTTGCGTCACAATGTCGTCGGAAAACACGCCTTCGAGGTCACGGCGTTGCAGCAGGCGTTCCAGCATCCGCCGCAGCCGGTCGTGCTGGACGCGCTGTTCGGCGCGCAAGCGCTGCAATTCCGAACTGGCGCTTTCATCGAGCCGGCCGTCCGGTGTGACGATGCGGCGCACGCGCGCCAACGTCTCCCGCAGGTCAGGAATGCGTTCTGCGACGGCGGCCAGTCTGGGAAACCGCTCTCGATGCGGCCGCAGCGTTCCGCGAACATCCAGCCCGGCGTCAATCGTCCGCGCCAGTGCGTGGATTTCGTCAATTGTCAGGACGGCGTTTTCTAGGCACAGGCGGCTGAGCAGGGGGCGTACGTCCGGCGCTTCGCCGACGCCAAAACCGCCTTGTTCGGCGAAAAAACGGCGAGCTTCGGTCGTGAGCCGCAACCAGTGCCGAACTTCACCAGCGTTGGCTGAGGGCGTCAGGCTTTGCGCCAGTTCACGGCCGTAGGGCGTGCGCGTTTCGCGCGCTAGATGCGCGCGCACCACATCAAACTCCAACGTTTCAAGCTCAGCAACGAACGACGTTTCAGCCATCGCCTTGATGTTGTTCCGTTCGGGACTACGCGACAGAGCTTAGAGCGTGTCCAAAAAGCCTTTCAAGGCGCGTTGGATGCAGACGCTGACCGTTCCGAGGTAGGACCTGAGAAGCCCCTGTAGCCTCGTCTGTGTTTCGCGCCTACGCTTCAGCAGCCGCGCCTATGAGCGTCCCTGCGCCCAATCCCGGAGGATAAAGAGGTACACGAGCGGGCCAAGCACGGGAAAGGCGAGGATGAGTGCAACGGAAATGATTTTCCGACCAAGGGTTCCTCCGCTGCGGATGGCGTCCGCCAAGGCGACAATCCACAACGTCGTTGTGATCAGCCAGAACAAAACTTCATGGGCGACGACCTCCTGCGTTACATCTCTGGCTTTGTTCGGCGACGTAACCAGTCTGGCTTTGTTCGGCGACGTAACCAGCCGCTGCGTACGACGCGCTGGTTAGCTCGACTTCAGCGCTTCTGCGGCTTTCTTCTCGTCACAGCCCCCGTTACGGTTAAGCGGTCTAAAAAGTTTGCTCGACTGGGGACGGCGGGTCTGGTTTTTTATTAGGGTAAACGTCGCCCTCAGTCGAGGCGTTTACAGCGCCGCTGGGGACTCACCTACGACCAACGCATTGGCGGACATCAAGATGGCCCACCGTATACCGCTCATCATCGGAAACTGGAAAATGCACAAAACCGTCGCGGAGGCGGTGTCTTACCTTATGGCGTTCAAGCCCCACCTCGCTCATCTTACCGGCTGCGAGGTCGGCATTGCGCCTGCTTTTGTAGCGCTAGCCGCAATGCAGGCGGCGGTACAGGAGACAGCGCTGCAAATCTTTGCACAAAATGTGGCGGCGGAAGGCCCCTTTGGAGCGTTCACAGGTGAAGTTTCGGCGGAAATGCTCCAAGCCGTCGGCTGTCACGGGGTCATTATCGGCCACTCCGAGCGACGCCGCTACTACGGCGAGACGGACGCCGTCGTCGCTGCCAAGGTGCGGCGGGCGCTGGCGGCCAGCCTACTTCCGGTAGCCTGTGTTGGCGAAACCTTGTCCGAACGTGAAGCGGGTAAGGCGTCAGAGGTGGTGGAAAGGCAACTGCTTGCGATAGCGGATGCGTTGACAGACGCCGACGCGCACCGTATAGTTGTCGCCTATGAGCCGGTCTGGGCCATCGGCACCGGTCAGGCGGCGTCGCCGGAGCAAGCCCAAGGAATGCACCAGCGCGTACGTGCGGTTTGGGAAGCGTGCTTCGGGGCTGCGGCGGCGGAGGCGTTACGCATTCTGTACGGTGGAAGCGTAACGGCCGACAACATTGCGGGCTTTTCCTCGCAACCCGATGTAGACGGCGCGTTAGTCGGCGGTGCAAGTTTGTCTCCAGACGGCTTCGCGGAGCTCATTCGGCGCTTCTGTCAAGCGGCTACGAAAGGCGATGGGGTGAAACTCGGACAGTAGTGAGGCGGTCGGTGGGGTGAATTCAGGTCAATGCCCTGGTATGCTTACGTTCTCTATGCGCTCTTTGTCATCGTTTGCCTTTTGCTGATTGGTGTCGTGCTGCTCCAGCCGGGGAAAGGTGACATTGCCTTGTTCGGCGGCGGCAGTCAGACGGCCTTCGGCCCGCGCGGGGCGCAGAAACCCCTTGAGCGTGCGACATTCGTTCTCATGGGGTTGTTTATGGCGCTGGCTTTTGTGTTCTCCGTGCCGGGCGTGCTAGCGCCGCGCTCTGTCGCTTCGGGCATCAGGGACGAGCCGCCGCCTAAGAAGGAAGAAAAGCCGGGAGACAAAAAACCGGAAGACAAGAAGGAAGGCAGTGACGCCGCGCCTGCTGCGAACGCTGGTGAGCAGCCGAAAGGTAACGCTGGCGAGCAGCCGAAAGGCGAGGGGCCGAAAAACAGTGAGCCGAAAGACGCCGGTAAGCCGGAAGGCGACAAGAAGTCCGAAGCGCCAAAGAGCGCTGGCGGCGCTTCCACGCCGAAGACAGAGAAGTCGGCGGGGACTCAAAAATGACATTTTGGGGCGGCGCAGGCATAGCGTCCGCTCACTGCTGCCGAAGTGGTGGAATTGGTAGACACGTACGTTTGAGGGGCGTATGGGCAACCGTGGGGGTTCGAGTCCCCCCTTCGGCACTCCATCAAAACGGCGCGTCAGTGTGACGCGCCGTTTTGTTTTGTCTCGGTCTCCATCAAACCAAAAACAAACCGGTGCAGGCGGGTATCGTCGGTCATTTCGGGGTGGAAAGTCGCCGCATGGACC
The DNA here is from genome assembly GCA_025057975.1 of Chloracidobacterium sp. Taxonomy (NCBI): domain Bacteria; kingdom Pseudomonadati; phylum Acidobacteriota; class Blastocatellia; order Chloracidobacteriales; family Chloracidobacteriaceae; genus Chloracidobacterium; species Chloracidobacterium sp. The sequence continues at coordinate 13,851 of JANWUV010000003.1, read as the reverse complement.
AATCCCTGCCGCACCCACACCGGGTGTCCGCCGTACTCGGCCAACACCTCAACGCCCGCTCCGACCGAATCAATGATGGGCGCACGGATGAAGACCAGTTCAAAAGGGGCGGAACCGATGACTGGAAGCGTCGTGGTCGCTGTGAAACTGTCAATTTGGCGACCGTAGCCGTTGCGTCGAACTGTAATGTCCAACAACCCTAGCGACGCTTGCATAGGGTGCGTCACCGTACGGGCCAGCAAAATCGCCCCCGCGCATGTCCCAAACAGTGTCCGTCCCGACGCTGCAAAATCGCGCAGGGCGTCAAACCACGGCTCAGCCTGCAGGAAGCGCAGCATCGTCGTGCTTTCGCCGCCCGGTAGAATCAGTCCCGACACGGTTTCCAACTCGCGAATTCGACGGATGAAACGCGGCGTCGCACCGGCGCGTTCCAGCGTCCGGGCATGGGCGGCAAAATCGCCCTGAAGACTGAGAATGCCAATCACTGGAAAACCGCTTGTCATAGCGTTTCGCTTTCACGGATCAGCGTCAAACACGCTACCACGCCGACGGAAGCCCCGCCAACTTTGTCTCGACCATCAGGCCATGACGGGCGCAAAGCAGCGCTAAACCCTGACGCCGAAGTAATGTTTGACCTTGGTTTAACGCCAAAGTAGGTTGAAACCATCACGGGATATGCGCGTTCGCCCGACGCGATTCATACGCTCTGCACGAATTCTTTGGATACCGATTCCTCGAATAAACGGGCGACGGCAAGGGTCCCGCAACGGCCGTTTTCGCGCCGTCCTTCGCTTCCGTCCCCGCTTCAACGTCCCCGTGAAGTCAAGCTGTTGACGACGCCGCGCGTGGTTGTGGCGCGGTTGGTGAGAGAGTCCTCTACAGAGGGAGTTGCATATGGCCAGTTTTTCGTCCTACGCCAACGGGGTGAAGCGGTGGTACCAGAAACTGGAACTACCGATGCCGCCGGAGCGCATTTTCGGCGCGCACATGATGTTGATTGGTGGACTGGCATGTCTGATCGGGACGTACTTCTACGCTAGTATGACGATGTGGAATGACGGCTACGTCAACATCACGCTGCGGCCGCGTCTCATTTCACTGGGGATTTACGATCCGTACGACACCGAGCAGATCCAGAAGGTCTGGCTGCCGCTCATCGGCGAGTTTAGCACCAAGCACCTACCCTTCTTCGGGCAGTATCCCCTTACGATGACCGATTTTCGGCTCTTCGGTTGGGGATCGTTCCATATTGGGTTGGGGCTGTGGCTGATTTACGCTGGCGCGGCGCACTACTACGGTGCGCGCGGCGGCGCTACGATTGGCGAAATCTTCTGGCTGCTGCCTTACGTGCCTGGTCTGAAAAGGCTATGTCAGATCAAGTGGTTTACGCCGGACGGGCCATGGTACAAGGTCGGCCTGCCGTGGGGCAGCTTTGCGAACACGCCGTGGAAGATTCTCAGGCGAACCTACGCCGACGCCCTCAGTCCGCACACCATCTACATCGGCCTGCTGTTTTTCATCTGGGGTTTCGTCCTGTGGTTCGTGCTCGATAAGCCGCCTGTTCCCCTGCAACCAGCGCAGGTGATGACGCCGAACGGGATGATGCCGATTGAGCAGGCGCCGTTCCCGTATGGCTGGTATGACCCGTACCTCCAGCAGGTCATGCACCCGATGAACACCATCAACGGCGAAACGACGATGTGTTTTGTCTGGGGTGTGTTGTTCATCGCGTTGGGCGCGTACTGGTGGTATCGGCCGCCGCGCAGCATCAACATTACGCACCTGGAGGACACCAAGGCCGTCTTTCACGTTCACCTGACGGCTATCGGGTATGTGAGCTTCGCGCTGGCGATTGTGGGCTTCCTCGCGCTGCGCAACCACCCGTCATACCTGATCCTCAACGACATGAACGTCATCATCTACGGGAAGAAAATCGTCAATCCCGGTCGGATGATTCACAACATGATCACGTTCAACCACGTTCAGGTGGGCTTGCTCTACGTGGCGGCGGGCGTCTTCCACGGCGGGCAGTATCTGCACGGGCTGAACATCTCCGGCGCTTACAAACAGGCGCGCTCGAAGTTCATTACGTGGTTCCAGAACCCCGACCTCCAGACCAAAATTGTCGGGACGACGATGTTCGTCAGCTTCGTGACCGTCGTCTTTGGCTACGGGATGATCTGCTGGAACACCGGTGCCGAGCTTGACCTCAACTTCGGCATCTATCAGTTCCGCTCCTACCGCGCCATTCAGATGGATGGTGAAGCCGGCAATATCGGCTACCGCGTCTTCCGTCCGAAGAATCCGTGGGACCCGACAGCTGGCGGTGAGTGGCTCACCAACCCCGACGGAACGGCTAAACTGGTCAAAGCGCGCAACTTGCAGGTTGGTGACCGAATTCTCAACGAAGAACTGGGCATCGGGTCGTCGCCAACCTACAGCTTCACGACCATTGAAGAAATCAACTACATGCCGGAGTGGGGGCAGCCCAAACTGTACGCTGTACAGTGGGGAAGTTGGACGCACTTCCTGCGCAAGGTCAATCCGCTCTTCTGGGTAGACAAAGGCATCTGGTATCTCCAGAACCAGAAGACGGTGGAAGGTGATAAGAAAGCGCGGAGTGATTACTTGGCGGCGCACCTCAAGGCGGTTTCACTGCTGAACGCCGTTGACGACGCCAAAACCGAGGAGGAGAAAAAGCGCGCGCAAGCGGCTCTTGATGAGTTCCGACCAACGTTGGAAAAGGCCCATGCCAACCTGCTGGCTTGGCGTGAGCGCCTAGAAAGCACGCCGGCGGTGCTCTACTCGAACCTGCGCGACCAGCATCGAGACGGCGAAATCAACGACGCGATCTTCTTCTGGCTGATGATCGGTGGGTGGCTGTTCGGCTTCATTCCGCTGCTGCGCATTGCTTTCCACAACTACCAAAGCCCGTGGTATCGGGACTTTGAATGGCGCAAGCAGTCGCCGGACTTCCCCTGCATCGGGCCGGTCAAAGGCGGGACGTGCGGCGTCTCGATTCAGGATCAGATGTGGTTCTGCATCCTGTTCTCCATCAAACCGCTGTCGGCAATTGCTTGGTATCTCGACGGCGGCTGGATTGCGACCATGATGGCGCGCGGCAACGAGGCGTACTACCTCACGCACAACATCAGTCACACGGGCGGTGTGTTCCTCTACATGTGGAACGAAACCACTTGGATTTGGACGGACAACCACCTGACAGCCATGTTGCTGCTGGGACACCTCATCTGGTTCGTGAGCTTTGCGCTCTGGTTCAAGGATCGCGGCTCCCGTGCCGAAGGCGGCGACATCCAGAGTCGGTGGGTGCGACTGGTGGGCAAGCGGCTGGGTATCAAGACGCTTCAGGAAGTGCGCTTCCCGGTCTCAAACTTGGCGACGGCGAAACTCTGGGGAACAGTCTTCTTCTACACGGGAACGTTCGTGTTGGTGTTCCTCTACTTCGCTGATGGTTTCTTCCAAAATCGTTAGCGGAGCGCGTCGGCGGCGCACGGCGTGTCGCCCAAACGCCGCCGACGCTTTCGCAGCTGTACGCCGAGTCCTGTGACAAAGTTCACATTGCCGCCGGTGATGGTTATGGACATTTTTTCAACACGGGGCTTGAAAAAAGTATCCGTCATCTCCCGGTGTGAAAGGCAAAGTCACCATGGCAGACGAAAAGTTGGAAACAACCAATGACGCTGCGGCGAAAGCGCCTGCGAAGGCGGCCGCCAAAGCCCCCGCCAAGGCAGCCGCCAAGGCGGCGGCGAAAGTCGCCCCGCCGCCGATTCCAGGGCCGCCGAGTCGGTTGTCGCGGCCGAAGGCTGCGCCGCCCAAGAAGAAGCGCGAGCGGCAGATTTACACGATCATCGAAGAGCTGTGCATCGGCTGCGGCTACTGTACGGATGAGTGTCCGCCCAAAGTCAACGCCATTCTGCCGCGCGACGTGGAAGCCGTCTTGGACGGCGGCGAAACCTACTGGATTGACCAAACCCGGTGCATTAGTTGCTCGTTGTGCTTTGTCGCCGGAACGTGTCCGACCGACGCGGTGGTCTTCACGGAAGGCGGCGTCTCGCGGACGCAGTACATGGAGGATTACCTGCACATCGAAATGGTGGACGAACCATACTGGCGTCAGCGGGATGAATTGACGCGAATCGGATCGATTTTGTGAAGTAACTTGGAAGTGTGAGAACGCCCCCGCGACGTTCCACACGGTAGACAACCAACCCCCGGAGACGCCGCCGCAGCCCACTCGGCTGCGGCGGCCGGACGGATGGAAGCCCCGTCCCGAAAGCACGGTTTCCACATTTTTGCGTCCCCTGCACAGCAGTAATCCGCCGCCCGCCAATACGAAACGGGCGATTGCGGCCGGCGCGTCGCGCCGCCTGCCGGCCGGTGATTTTCTTATCCCTTGCAGGAGACCGCCGTATGGGAAGCAAACTCACCACTGCAAACTACGACCTCGACCTTGACGCTACTGGTTGGGGTACACTTCGGGCGGAAGCCCGCATTTCCAATGTTCCTTCGGCTTCGCCGCTGTTGCCGATTGACGGCGAACTCAAACTCGAAGCCAAGAAGATCGAGGACGACGTGGTACGGCTCACCTTCTTTGGGCAGTCCATTGTGGACGGCATTCTAGGCCGTGTTGAAGGTGAAACCGACATCGCCAACGAGTCGCCGACGCGCCGTGTCGCCGCTGGCGACGGCAAAATCACGGTTGGGAAGTTTTCACATCGCTTTGAGTTTGAGGGCGTCGTGGATTGCCTGCGCTACTGGCGGTCGAAGGCGATTGACGACAACATCATCGCGCGCAAGCAGCGCCTGTTGTGCGGCAATCTCTTCCATGACCTGTCGGTGCGCGTCCCGCTGGATAGCGAAGAAGTCATTGATACGTGGCTGGAAATGCAGGATGCCTTCCGCAACTCGCCCAACTTTGGCGACTACATCAAGGACGTGTGGCTGATTGGGCCGTTGTGGAATGCGCTGGAGCAAACTGGGCAAAGCCTTGACAATATTGACGTGTACTACTTCTCCGAAATCGAAGGCGGTGAAAAATCCCGCATTGACTTCCGGTTTGCTGGCGGCGGCACGGGGATTGTGGACTCCATCAGCCGTTGGCTTGAACTTTTCCCGATTGATGGCTTGGGCAAGCCGGTCAATCAAGGCGGCCGCGTTGCACGGCTGCAAGGCAACTTCAACGCCAGCGTCCAAGGGATTGAGGTTAAGTTGTTCGTGGAGTTGCCGGGCTTTTCTGTTCCGATTGAGGGCGGCAAGCGGAAGGTGCTCAACCACCCGCTCGTCCCACTGGCGCACCACGGCATCGCCGTCAACTCTGAGCCGGCCGATCTAAGCATTCGCTTCAAAGTGTCCATTCCGAAGGGGAAGAAGTTCATCGAGACGGCCAACAGCTTTGAGTGGGATCGCGTTGCGGAGAACGTCCGTGTGTTTACGGGCGGACGCTACAAAGCGTGGGCCGAGGGTATCTGCAAAGGCAGTTACTCACCGTTTGACATCTTCTTCGGGTGACGCGCTTCCCCCAGCGCGCCGAGACGCCGTTACCGACAAAAATCACATTTGATGCGGGAAGTGTGGGCAGGTAATGCCCACACGCCAGCCGGGGCGAAGATGACGGACACACGAGTCATTATCTATTCCGGGAAGGGCGGCACGGGCAAGACCACCGTTTCGGCGGCGACAGCCGTCACGCTGGCGACCGCCGGCAGAAAGGTCTTGGTCATTTCCAGCGACCCGGCGCATTCCCTTGGCGACGTTTTTCAGATGTCGCTGTCGCGGACGGAGCCGACGCCTATTACAGACAATCTCTTCGGCTTGGAGATTGATACGCTCTACGAAGCGAAGCGCAACATGGGCAACTTCGAGAAGTTTGTGGCGGAAAGCTACGAAAAGCGGGGCATTCGCGCCTCGGTCGCTTCGGAGCTTTCGACACAACCGGGACTGGACGAGATTTTTTCGCTGGTACGGCTGCATCGCGAAGCGCTGTCCGGGCAGTGGGACGTGGTGATTCTTGACACGTCGCCGACGGGCAACACCCTGCGGTTGCTGGCCTACCCGGAACTCATCGTCGGCGGCAGCATGGGCAAGCGACTCTTTCGCGTGTACCAAGGAATGGCTTCAGTGATGAAGCCGCTTGGCTCGTCCAATGGCCCTGACCCGGAGTTCTTCGACGAAGTCAACCGGTTGCTGGACTCAATGAATCAGGTCAGCGCCTTCCTGACGGGTGCGAACGTGACGCTGCGACTGGTTATCAACCCGGAAAAGCTTTCGATTCTGGAAAGCAAGCGCGCCTACACCTTTACGCACATTTACGGCCTAACGATTGACGCCGTGGTGGTTAATAAAATCTACCCAGTCGGCGATGCCCTCCACGGGGCGGAGTTAGGCAGTTATTTCAACTACTGGGCGAAACTGCACGGGCGGTATCTCGATGATATTGAGTCGGCGTTTGCGCCGCTGCCGATCTTCAAGCTGTTTCTCGAACCCTGCGAACCGTTGGGGGTTGAAGCGTTGCGTGAAGTCGGCGCTAAGGCGTTCGGTGCAACCGACATTGGGAGCGTTCTCTACAGCAAGAAGAACATGTGGGTTGAAGACCCGCGTGCGACCGACACGCCGGACATCCGGCGGTTTGTGGTGCGGATTCCGTTCCTATCTGAAAACGACCACATTGAGGTTCAGCGCGTCGGGATGGACTTGTATATGTGCATTGGGCGGATTGCGCGCAGCGTTTCGCTGCCCCGGATTCTGTCGAACGCCGACATGATTGACTACACGGCGGAAGGCGAACTGCTGACGGTGACATTCCGTGAACGCGCGCGCGAACCCGAACCACCCCGTTTGACACGGCTGCGTCGTTCCCCGGCCGGTGCTTGATTGAGAGGGCTGGGCTAGTCCACCAACGCCCCGTCCGCGCGAGGTTAACGGTTATGAAAGACGTGAAGATCATCGTGCTGGGCTGCGCTTTGGCGCTTTTTGTCGGCGGTTGCTTTGTCGGCTCTCGGGATCCAAATGAGACCCGCTACCCGAAAGAGCCGATGCCGCTTCGTAATCAGACTTCCAAGACGGCGGAAGAAATCGTGCGTGAAAGTATCGCCCAGAATACCCAGAGCGCACGCGACGCCGCCGCGCTGCGCGACCGCGTTACGCCGCTCAACCTGCAGCAGGTCAACGAGCAGGATGTAGCGGGGAATGACCCGCTTGGTTCGCCGGCGCGCGTTGAACTCAATGAAGCTGAAATGTACCGTGATCCGTTGGAGATTTATCGGGAGGGCCGCGCGCTGTTCCAGAACAACTGCGTTGGCTGTCACGGCCACAACGGTTGTGGAAACGTCCCGCGCTCGACGAACTTCACCGATCCCGGTTGGCAGGAAAATAACTCCGACGGCGGCATTTATTCTTCGATTTACAACGGCAAAGGGATTGGGAACGGCGGCGGCGCAATGCCGGCCTACTACAATCAGTTGAGTCCGAAGCAAATTCGTTACTTGGTGGCGTATCTGCGCGCCTTCAAGGGCAGGCAATGCAACGGGCTGCCAACGCTTAGCGATGTCGAACGGATGGTAGCCGAACGTCAGAACAAGCAACCCTGAAGCCGGCTGGTTCACGGCGCACGGGAGGGGGACGGTCTCGAGGCGCGGCGCTGACGTGGTATGAGGTGGTCGCCCCGGAGGCCGTTCAAGAAGTTGGATTGAGGAGTACGGTCATGACAGGCAACATGAAAAAGGTCGTCCTGCTAAGTCTTGCCGCCGTATGCGCCGCCGGCTGCTTTGTCGGCGCGCGAAGTGCAAGCGAACCACGGTTGGGTGTGTCGCATATCGCTTCTTCGCGCGCCACGCCGGCCTTTCTGCGTGAAGCGCAGGTTCTCTACGAGGGTTCGACGGATAATTTGCCGGAAGGGACGCCGCCGGAGGAGATCGCCCACTACAAGGCGATGCTGGCGGAACTCCAGACGCGCAACTATGCAGCCTGCGCCGGCTGTCACCAAGTCAACGGCGGCGGCAACAAAGCCATCAACGCTACCAACTTCCAAGACCCCGGCTGGCAGCGGAACAATTCTTCGCCGGGCATGGTGACATCCATTGTCAACGGCAAGGGCAAGGTTATGCCAGCTTACAAGGACAAGCTGACCTTGCAGCAGATTTACTACCTTGTGGAGTACATTCGTCGCTTCGAGAAAAAGCAGACCGACGCAGCGCCAATAACAGCCGGCATTCCGTACGGAACAGCGCCGGTTGAACTGTCTCCGGCGTCTGAGGCGACGGCGCGACGGTAACGAGCTTTCGTCAGGCGGCGCGCAGTAGCGAGGCACACCCTTAGAGAGCCAAAGCGATACAGCGCCGTAACACCCAGTCGGCGGGCTGGGGGCGGCGACACACCTTCCACAGCCTGCGAAGGACATGTCGCCAGTCCCGCCGAACATAAGGAGAACAGCCCACCTTTGCCCGTTGCGCTGGCTGTCACGGTCCGTCGCCAAAACGCGCTTCCATGCGACGCCTAGCAAGGCGGGCGATGACGCTTACGCGGCCGTCAGGTGACCAGCGCTACGCCTTTGCCGGCGGTTCACCAACCGTCACCGCCTCAAGCGAACTCACTTGCTGGGTTTCACATTCCAGCGCCGTCTGAACCAGCCGCGTCACCCATGGCAGGTCGGCGATGTGCGTCAATGCCTCGGCCGCGGTTTGCAAGGCGATGGGAATGTACCCCAGATAGACGGGATTGTTGCGTACGGCGAATTGGTAAGCGTACGTCCCGACGGCCTTGAGCAAACGCTGCACCAACATCAGCTGGTACTCATGCTCAAACTGCGCGCGCGAGGCATAGTACCGTGTGCCGAAAGTCGCCATATGCAACTGCCAGAACCGTTCCTTGAGCGTCGCTTGGAAGTCCGTGTCTAAGGCGGCGTACGGGTCGCCCAACAGCGAGGCTAAGTCATACGTCGCCGGCCCCATTCGTGCGTCCTGATGGTCAATCACCCAGAGCCGTCCGGCGTGACACATCAAATTTCGGGCATGGTAATCGCGGTGACAGACGACGCGCGGCGTCCGCGCCAAGCGATATGAGAGAGCAAAAAGCTCACCCAGGGTTAGCGCCTCCACTTCCGGCGACAACCGCCACCGCCGATATCGTTCGACGTAGTTGCGGAAAAAGTAGTTCATTTCCCAAAACAACTTCTCGTCGTCGAACGCTTGCCGCCAAGCGATGGAATTTGTCGCCTGTGCGGCGGTTGTTGTCTTCTGGATGTCCACAATCAGGCGCAAGGCGTAGTCGTAGTCTATCCGACGGGTGCTCTCCGGGCGGGCGGCCAAGGCGTCTTGGAGACGGCAATCACCAACATCCTGTTGCAGCACGACGCCGCGCCGGTCGTCTACCGCCAACACTTGCGGAACGGGAATACCAGCGGCTTGGAAGAGGTTGGTGACATCCAAGTAGGCGAACGCTTTGGCGTCAAACGGCTCTGCATAGACAGCCGCAACGAAAGTTGCCCCGTCCCGGTGAATACGGAAATACATTCGGGTGGAGGCATCGCCAAGCAGAGGTTCGATGGAGAGTGTAGCCGTCGAACTCGAACCGAAGTAGTCCTGTAGAAATGCCGTGAGTCTATCTGTCGGGCGTGGCGGTGGGTTGTCGTCAGGGTTCATGCGGGTTGGGTGGGGGAGCATCAAAGTGTTCTTTCTGCGTTGTTTGGGCATCGTCCGGCGCCGTCTTTCGCGCCGCTCGCCAGACGGCAACCCCGCGCTCAAGGCCGCGGCCTGTAAAGGTGTAGGTTTCACCCGTTGCCATCGTCACGGTCAACCGTTCGCCCGCCAAGGTGAGTTGGCGTATGGACTCCGTCGTCAGGGAAAGACTTTCCGCGCCGTTTGGGGCGGCAAACACCAACCCCGTAGCGGAAAAGCGGAGCGTCCCCATTTGCCCCGCCGCGCGAGCCTTCGTGTAACGAATCGCGGGCAGTGAGACGGCGGCCACGGTTGAAACCGAGCCGGCGGTTGGTTGGCGCTCAAGTTGGCGCAAGCGGTTATACATCGTGCGGTCTTCCGGGAAAAGGCGTACGAGACGCCGATACTCGGCGATGGCTTGAGCAAGGTCTCCTTTGGCGACGTAGGTTTCGGCTCTGGCCTGCGCCCGGCGGCGTACCTCGGCGCGGAGGGATTGCGCCTGTGGCTGGTTGCGGTCATGGGCGAGCACTTGCGACAGGTAAAAGTAGGCGCTCGACTCAGGCGGATCGAGGTCATGGCCCTCGGCCAGCGCCGCTTCGGCAAGAGCGAGGAAGCGCGTCGCCCGCCCACGGTTGGCCTCGATCAGGTCGGCGATCCGCGCCACGCCGGCTGTGGTTCGCTCGTCGTTAGGAAAGCGCGTCAACAACAACGTGTAGGTCGTTTGCGCCGTCGCCAGGTCGCCGCGCCCGGCGGCGAGTTCGGCTTGACGGATAAGCGCGTCGCGCACCTGTGCGCGCAGCGCCCGCGCCGGTTCGTTGTCGGGTTGAATGAGCAGCACGGCGTCAGCGTAATAAAGCGCATTGTCGTTGGCGGGCGTTACCAAGTCGCCGCGCCGAAAAGCTTCCACGGCGCGCTGAAGAAACTCGGCGATGCGTTCAGTCGGAGCGCCGTCGGCGACGGCTGTCGGCGGCTGCTCCGGTTTGATCGGCTGAAGGACAAAGCTGACCGCCTCTGTGGCGTCGTTGGGTTCAATCAGCACCTCGCGTTCGGCCAACAGAAAGCCGTCGTGTGCCGCCCGCACGGTATGCAGCCCCGTTCCGACTCGTTCAATAGTGCATGGAGCTGTCCCGACGCGCCGGCCGTCGAGCCATACTTCCGCACCGGGCGGCGTGGTCACAACGTCTAGCTTGCCTAGTGTGGATGGATACCGGAGATAGAGTAAGACGCCGGCCCCCACCAAACCAGCGACTAACGGAAACCCCAACGCGACGGCGATCCAGCGCCCAAAGCGGCTGCTTCCGGCGAAGATGAGTCGGGGCTGGGGGCGTGAAAGAGAAGTTGTCGCCATCAGTCGTAGGGGCGAGGTGACGCCGTCGCTTGCAAGCTAGCGCCACGCGCCAGCGCTTACTGGCGAAATGACGCCAGTGGACAAAAATTTAGGTGTGGCTGTCTTTGAGCGTCAACATACCGTGAGCGGAATGACTCGCTCTTAGAATCCAACCACAAAAAAACATTCTCCGGGCCGCCAACACACTATGAGCAGCACGCCTGCCTTTTCGTCTGAGACGCCCCTGGAAACCCTCGTCGCGTATCTGTCGGATGCGTCGGCGCAGGTTCGCTTGCAGGCGGTGGAGGCGCTTCGTTTGCGTAAAGCCACCGCCGCCTTACCCCATCTTCTGCCCCTCTTGCATGACCCGGATTGGTGGGTGCGGGTCGCCGTCGCCGACGCCGTAGGCGAGCTGGGCGATGAATCCACACTGCAAACCCTGCTTCCTGACTTGCAACACCCCGACCCGCTCGTGCGCAGCTCGGTCACAGTCGCCTTGGGACGCCTGCACCATAAGCCTGATCTCGAAACGATACTGCCGATGGCGAGCGATCCCCATCACTGGGTACGCTACGCCGCCGCCGTCGCGTTGGGCGAACTCGCCGATGCACGCGCCGTCGAGGCTTTGCTTGCTCTGCTAAAGGACGCTGACTACCTTGTGCGGGCCGGCGCAGCCCGCTCACTAGGCAAAATCAAGCATCCCAAAGCGATTCGGCCGCTGCGCCGCGCCGTCATCAAGGACGACAACGAACTGGTGCGCGCCGACGCGCTAGAGGCGCTGCGGTGCATCTGGAACGGCTCGCTTGGCGAGGAGGATGAAGCGTAGCCGATTCGGTTGTTTCGGTTGTGTTGGCAGAAGAGTGACCAAAAGCGGCGGGTCGGTAAAGCGCGCGGTGCGCTGACCCTTCCGGAAGATTTTTCTGTTCCACGACTTTGTCGTTGGGTTTAGGGACGTGGCGGTTTGTGGTAGGCGTCGCCGAACAGGACAGGCCCTAAACCCAGAGAGCTTTCTGAGACGGTGAGGGTCAGGCAGCGGTGGTACAAGGCGGCAGCCTTGGCGGTGCGTCACGCGGCGCAAGGAATGAAGAGCGAAAATTGGGCAGGGGGAAAGCCATGGCAGTGAAATGGGGGAGGCTGTGCAGTGGTGTGTGGTTGGCGGTAGTTATTGCGGCGTTCTGGTGGGCAGCGCTGTGGCCCGTGGCGCGGAGGGTCGGTGCGTGGGGCGCTGCACCGCAAGAGGCAAAGCGGCTGCTCAGGCGCGGCAAGACGGATGAGCGGCAAGTGGTGTTGGTGATTGAGAACGGAGCGTATCAGGCGGCGCGGCCGCTGGCAGGCGGGCGCACAGGGCAGGTATGGGAGAGTCCGGCTGGGATCAGGTTGGTGTGGATTCCGCCGGGGGAGTTTGTGATGGGGTCGAACAACGGGGATGACGATGAGAAGCCGGTGCATCGGGTGCGGATCACACGCGGGTTTTGGCTTGGGGAGACGGAGGTGACGCAGCGGCAGTGGGAGGCGGTGATGGGAAAGAATCCAAGTGTGTTCAAGGATTGTCCGGCGTGTCCGGTAGAGAATGTGAGTTGGGAAGATTGTCAGCGGTTTGTGAGCGAGTTGAACACGCGGTATCCGGTAGGCGGTGGGTTGGTATGGCGGTTGCCACACGAGGCGGAGTGGGAGTATGCGTGTCGGGCTGGGACGCGAGGTGATTACTACAGTGGGGATGGGGAGGCGTTGTTGGGGGCGCTGGGGTGGTATTGGGAGAACAGCGGTGGGCGGACGCATCCTGTGAAGCGGCTGCGGGCGAATGGGTGGGGGTTGTACGACATGCACGGGAACGTGTGGGAGTGGTGCGAGGATTGGTATGGGAAGGACTACTACCGGATTAGCCCTGTGGATGATCCGCGGGGACCTGGGAGTGGAGAGGAGCGCGTCCTGCGCGGCGGGTCGTGGAGCAGCAGCGCTGGCCGCTGCCGCGCCGCCCACCGCCTCTTTGTCGCACCGCTGAAGCGGAGCAACAGCCTTGGCTTGCGCGTGGTGGTTGGCGCGCCGTAACCCTCCGTGTGATTCCGCTTGAGTCTTTTCCCTTGCGCCTTTTCTTTGCGCCGCGCGCGTCAGCACGCGGTGACGTTTTTTTATCCTTGTGGGGAGGGAGAGCCTTTGCTGGGGGGAGTGGGCGTGTGAGAGCTGCGCCGGGCGAGCATTTGGGGCGCTTTCCACGAGGATGGGCAAGACTTGGGTTGGCGGCAGGCTCAAGTGTTTGGTGTGGCAGCGTTTCCCTGCACGCCAAACGGGGGGCTAACTTGCATTGTCTTTGGGAGCAGTGTCCTAATCGGCGCGGTTCAGGTCGCGGAGTTTGGCTTTGAGGCGTTCGAGTTCCTGCAAGGCGGCTTCTTTGGCGGCGCGCTCTTGCTCCTTGGCGGCACGTTCCTGCTCCACTGCTTGCAACGCGGCTTCCTTCGCCTGCCGCTCCCGCTCCTTCGCTTCGCGCTCCAACGCTTCCCGCTCCGCCTTGGTCGGGATCAGCGCCCCTTGCCCATCATAGAACCGCACCCACAAACCATGCCGCCGCTCATACCACCCACGCCACGCCCCCACAAACAAGCCCGCCTCCCCCACCCACAGCCGCTCCCCAGCCGGTCGCTCCTCCACGTACCGCGCCCCGTCGTGCCGAAACCACCGCACCACCTCCCGCCGCTCGTCTATCGTCACGTAGTACGGCACCTTCAGCACCGACTCATAGATGTCCCACTTCCGCAGCAGCTTCCGGTCCTCCGACCACGCCCCGCGCCCATACTCGGCCAAATCATTACGGCGCGTCTGCGGCGACAGCGCCTCGACGATGATGAGCGGCGCGCG